>DATFUE010000274.1:0-7213 GCA_035261165.1 Myxococcota bacterium | reverse complement strand
GCGCATCGCCGTCATGGACGCGGGCGGCGGCTCGCAGTTCGTGTTCAAGGACGAGATGCGCGCGCTCGATCTCGAGCTGCAGAAGGCGATCGCCGAGGGCACCGCCGAGGTCGAGGCCCGGCGCGCGCGCGACGCGGGCCTCCGGCTGCTGCGCGAGCGCTACGAGCGCGAGCTCATGAACCCGAACGAGGCGCTGTCACTCGGCAGTGTCTCGCGCATCGTCATGCCCGGCACCAGCCGGCGCGTGCTCGGCGAGCACCTCGCCTTCCTGATGCGAACCTACACCCCGTCCGCGATGGGCGGCCCACAGCGGGAGTTCGAGTAGTGCTCGACCGCGATCTCGCGCCGGGCCGCTTCGACGCCGCGCGCAAAGCCACGCGCTTCATCCGCTTCTGCAACCTGTACAACGTCCCGATGATCTTCCTCGAGGACGTGGCGGGCTTCACCCCGGGCACGGAGCAGGAGACGCGCGGGATCATTCTCGAAGGTCGCCGGCTGCTCGACGCGATCATCGACCTGCGCGTGCCGTCGATGACCCTGATCATCCGCAACGCGTTCGGCGGCGCGTACGCCGCGTACAACTCGCACTTCGTCGGCGCCGACGCGGTATTTGCGATGCCGATGGCGCGCATCGCCGTCATGGACGCCGGCGGCGGCTCGCAGTTCGTGTTCAAGGACGAGATGCGCGCGCTCGATCTCGAGCTGCAGAAGGCGATCGCCGAGGGCACCGCCGAGGTCGAGGCGCGGCGCGCGCGCGACGCGGGCCTCCGGCTGCTGCGCGAGCGCTACGAGCGCGAGCTCATGAACCCGAACGAGGCGCTGTCGCTCGGCAGTGTCTCGCGCATCGTCATGCCCGGCACCAGCCGGCGCGTGCTCGGCGAGCACCTCGGCTTCCTGATGCGCACCTACACCCCGTCCGCGATGGGCGGCCCACAGCGGGAGTTCGAGTAGTGCTCGATCGCGATCTCGTGTCGGGCCGCTTCGACGACGCGGCGAGCCCGTGGCTGCGCTCGTTCTCGCTCGCCGACCTGAAGGTGCTGGTCGTCTGCCGGGGCCCGGTGCGGCTCGAGGCGTTCCAGGTGTTCGACGAGATCGGCGTGCGCGAGTACGGGATGCTGCTCTCCGAGAAGGACTCGGTCGTCTACCCGCGCTGTCTCGCGCCGGAGCTGCGCTCCTTCCGCTTCCCGCAGAACGTGCACCGCGTTCCGGACTACACCGGAGTGGGTCAGGAGCAGAAGCAGAAGCGCATCGCCGAGATCGTGCAGATCGCCAGAGATGGCGGCTACACGCACGTCTTCGCGGGCTACGGCTTCATGGCCGAGGACGCGGATTTCGTGCTCGCGATCGAGCGCGCGGGGATCGGCTTCATGGGCCCATCGTCGTCGGTGCTGCGCCGCGCCGGCGCGAAGGACGAAGCGAAGAAGCTCGCGCGTGGCCTCGGCAACGCGGTGATCCCGGGGGTCGACGACGTCTCGGCGCGCGCACTGCTCGCGAAGGCGAAGGACCGCGCCGGGCTCGAGAAGCTGGCGAAGAAGTCCGGTCTCGAGTTCCGCTTCGATCCGAAGGCGAGTCTCCCGGAGAACGCCGAGACACTCCTGCAGCTCGGCTACGCGCAGCGCGTCGAGCTCGTCACGATCGCCGATCTGCAGGCCGAAGCGGAGCGCATCTGCAAGGAGATCTGGGCCGAGTACCCGACGCACCGCATCCGCTTCAAGTACATCGGCGGCGGCGGCGGAAAGGGCCAGCGCGTGGTCTCGAAGACCGAGGACGTTCCCGCGGCGGTCCTGGACGTGTGCGCGGAGTCGAAGGTCGTCGAGGCCGGCTCGAACCGGAACTTCCTGGTCGAGCTCAACATCGAGCGCACGCGGCACAACGAGATCCAGCTGATCGGCAACGGCTCGTGGTGTGTCTCGCTCGGCGGGCGCGATTGCTCGGTGCAGATGCACGAGCAGAAGCTGCTCGAGGTCTCGCTCACCAAGGAGCTGCTCGACGCGGAGCTCTTGCGCGCCACCGGCAAGGCGCGCGACGTCCTGCGCGGCGACCGCGAGTATCTCGCGCGCATGGAGGCCGAGAGCGAGAAGTTCGGCGCCGCGACCGGGCTCGACTCCGTCTCCACGTTCGAGTGCATCGTCGAGGGCTTCCGCCACTTCTTCATGGAGATGAACACGCGCATCCAGGTCGAGCACGCCGTCACGGAGCTCGCCTACCGCCTGCGCTTCCGGAACCCCGACGATCCGAACGAGTACTTCTTCGTCGAGCGCCTGATCGAGGCGATGGCGCTGCTCGCCGCGCACGGCCGGCGCCTGCCCAAGCCGGAGCGCGTGCCGCGCAAAGCGTCCGGCCTCGAAGTGCGCATCAACGCGACCAACGCCGCGCTGCAGCCGCACGCCGGCGGCCTGATCAAGAGCTGGTCCGCGCCGCGGCCCGACGAAATCCGCTTCGACCAGGGCATCGGCATTCGCAATCCGGACACGAAGTCGTTCGTCTACTACAACGTCGCCGGCGCGTACGACTCGAACGTCGCCCTGATCCTGACTCACGGTGACTCGCGGCGCGAGAACTACGAGCGCATGGCCGAGATCCTGCGGCGCATGGAGCTGCGCGGCGACGATCTGCACACCAACCTCGAGGTGCACTACGGGCTGATCCAGTGGTTCCTCGGCCGCGGCGTCATGGCCGAGCCGAACACGCGCTTCATGGGCGCGTATCTCGGCGCGGTCGGCGCGCTGGCGCAGATCGCGAACGACCTCGACCTCGAGCTCGCGTTCCAGCAGCTCGCGGACGCGCAGAAGAGCGCGGGCGCGCGCGCAGCGCTCGAGGCGAAGGAGACGCTCCTGCTCCGCCCCCTCTCGCGCCTGTTCGCGAACGCGCACCTGCTCGGCGGCTTCCTCGGCCGCTACGACGGCGAGCTGTGGAGGGTCGACGGGGCGAGCGTGAAGTTCGCCGCGAACCCGGTGCGCTTCCTGGAACGGCTGTATCACTTCCTGGACCTCGAGCCGCGCGCGGACAAGCCGCCGGCCGAGCAGATCTGGGATCACGACGCCGAGATCCTCGAGGCGGCGCGCGCGTTCTACGAGGACGTCGAGACGCTGACCGGCGCGGGCGATCCCGCGGCGCTCGACGCGCTGTTCGCCGGGCCGCCGAGCCAGGCGCTCGCGCAGGGCGACACCAAATTGTGGCAGCAGTGCGTCGCCGCGCACCGCGGCTTCCAGCTCGGCCTCGAGCTCCTGCTGTTGATTCCGCGCGTGGGGGCGCGCTCGGGCTTCCTCGACGTGCGGGTCGACGACGAGCTCGCGATCCACTTTCCGGAGCGCTTCGCCGACGCGAAGAGCGCGGCCGAGCTCGCGCGCGCGCTCGCGCCACCCCCGCCCGCGGCCTCGGACGAGATCGTCACGCCCATGGCCGGCACCTTCTACGGGCGCGAGGCGCCGCACCTGCCGCCGCTCGTCGAAGAAGGCCAACACTTCGCAGCGGGCCAACCCCTGTTCGTGATCGAAGTCATGAAGATGTTCAACAAGGTGCTGGCCCCGTTCGCCGGCACCGTCGTGAAGTGTCTGATGGCGGACCTCGACGGGAGCGTCGTGAAGAAGGGCGAGCGCATCTTCCAGATCGAGCCCGACGAGCGCCGCGGGCCCGAGTCCGCGGAACAGATCGCGCGCCGCCGGCGTGAAGCCACGCTGGCGCTGCTCACGTAGGCGCGAAGAGCGAGGACATTCCCTTGATCACCAAGCAGCAAGCGCTCGATTACCACCAAAAGGGCAAGCCGGGGAAGATCGAGGTCGTCGCCACCAAGAGCGTGCTCACCGCGCGCGACCTCTCGATGGCCTACACGCCCGGCGTCGCCGAGCCGTGTCTCGAGATCCAGAAGCACCCCGACGACGCGTTCAAGTACACCGCGCGCGCGAATCTCGTCGCCGTGGTCACGAACGGCACCGCGGTGCTCGGCCTGGGGAACATCGGGGCGCTCGCGGGGAAGCCCGTGATGGAGGGCAAGGGCGTCCTGTTCAAGCGCTTCGCGGGGATCGACGTGTTCGACATCGAGCTCGCGACGGAAGACCCCGAGGAAGTGATTCGCACCGTGCAGCTGCTCGAGCCGACCTTCGGCGGGATCAACCTCGAGGACATCCGCGCGCCCGAGTGTTTCGAGATCGAAGAGCGGCTGGTCGCCTCGATGGACATCCCCGTCTTCCACGACGACCAGCACGGCACCGCGATCATCTCCGCCGCCGCGTTCCTGAACGCGCTCGAGCTCACCAAGCGCAAGATCGCGGACGTGAAGGTGGTGTTCGCCGGCGCGGGCGCCGCGGGCATCGCCTGCGCGGACCTCTACGTGAAGCTCGGCGTGCGGCCCGAGAACGTGCTGATGACCGACTCGAAGGGCGTCCTCTACGAGGGCCGCCGCGAAGGCATGAACAAGTACAAGGCGCGCTACGCGCGCAACACCAGTGCGCGCAGCCTCGCCGACGCGATGCGCGGCGCCGACGCGTTCGTGGGAGTGTCTTCCGCCGGCACCGTGACCCAGGACATGGTCCGGAGCATGGCGGCGAATCCGATCATCTTCGCGATGGCGAACCCGGATCCCGAGATCACGCCCGCCGAAGTCGCGGCGGTGCGCGACGACGCGATCATGGCGACGGGCCGTTCCGACTACCCGAACCAGGTCAACAACGTGCTCGGCTTCCCGTTCATCTTCCGCGGCGCGCTCGACGTGCGCGCGCGCAAGATCAACGACGAGATGAAGCTCGCGGCCGTGAAGGCGCTCGCCGAGCTCGCGCGCGAGGGCGAGCAGGGCCTCCCCGAGGAAGTGCGCCACGCGTATCCGGGCGAGCGCTTCGAGTTCGGGCCGAAGTACATCATCCCGAAGCCGTTCGACCCGCGCGTGCTGATCTACGAATCCACCGCGGTGGCGCGCGCGGCGATGGAGACCGGCGTCGCGCGCGTCCAGCTCGACCTCGACGAGTACCGGGAGAGACTCGAACGCCACCTCGGCCGCTCGCGCGAGTTGATGCGCGGCGTGATCAACAGCGCGAAGAACGCGCCGAAGCGCATCGTGTTTCCCGAGGGGAACGAGGAGCGCGTGCTGCGCGCGATCCAGATCCTCCGCCAGGAGGAGATCTGCGAGCCGATCCTGATCGGCACCGATCGCGAGATTCGCGCGCAGGCGGCTGCGCTCGGCGTCGATCTCGACGGCGTGCCGATCGTCGATCCGCGCAGCTCCGACAAGCTCGTCTACTACCGAAGAGAGCTCGTGAGTCTGCGCAAGCGCAAGGGAGTCACCGACCGCGACGCCGAGCGCCTGCTCGGGCGGCGCGGCTACTTCGGCGTGATGATGGTGCGCATGGGCGACGCGCACGGGCTGGTGGCGGGGCTCACCAAGTCGTACTCGGAGTCGGTCCGGCCGTCGCTCGAAGTGGTCGGGCTCGCCGAGGGTCACGGCTGCGCCGCGGGCGTGTACGTGATCATCCAGAAGGACCGAGTCGTGTTCTTCGCCGACGGCTCGGTGAACGTCGACCCGAGCGCGGAGCAGCTCGCGGAGATCGCCGGCCTGGGCGCCGAGACCGCGCGCTGGTTCGGCTTCGATCCGACGGTGGCGCTGGTCTCGTTCTCGAACTGGGGCAGCGTGCGCAGTGACCACACCGCGAAGCTGGCGCGCGCCGTCGACCTCGCGCGCGAGCGCTGGAATGACCTCAAGATCGACGGAGAGATGCACGCCGACATCGCGCTCGACCCGGAGCGCCGCGCGTCGCGCTTCGGCTTCGCCGACCTCAAGGGCGAGGCCAACGTGTTGATCTTCCCGAACCTCGATGCGGCGCACATCAGCACGCGACTCATGGGCTCGATCGGCGGCGCCACCGTCGTCGGGCCGATCCTGATGGGCATGCGCAGCCCCGTGAACTCGCTCCAGCCGACCGCGACCGTCGACGACATCGTGAATCTCACTGCGATCACCGTGCTGCAGGCGCAGAAGGAGTACTGACTTAGTGACTTCGCTCCGCTACGCCTCGCTGCGCGCGGCTGTGCCCGACATCGGCCCGCGGGGCGATGTCCCGCGAGGGGCGGCGCTCGCTCGGGGCGGCCCTCGCTCGGTTTCCCGACACGGTGTTTGAGAAGGTCCTCATTGCCAACCGCGGCGAGATCGCGGTGCGCGTTGCGCGCGCCTGCCGCGAGCTCGGCGTGCGCTCGGTCGCGATCTTCTCCGACGTCGACCGCAATGCGCTGCACGTGCGCCACGCCGACGAGGCGTACAACTGCGGGCCGGCGCAGGCCGCGAAGAGCTATCTCGACATCGCGCGCATCGTCGACATCGCGAAGCGCTGTGGCGCGAACGCGGTCCACCCGGGCTACGGCTTTCTCTCCGAGAACGCCGACTTCGCGCAGGCGTGCGCCGACGCGAAGCTCGTGTTCATCGGGCCCAGGCCCGAGACGATCCGCGCGATGGGCGACAAGGTGATCGCGCGCCAGCGCATGGAGGCGGCGCGCGTGCCGATCGTGCCCGGCACCACGGAGCGACTCACGGACGAAGCGGCGCTCGCCTTCGCGAGACAGATCGGCCTGCCCGCGATGGTGAAGGCCAGCGCGGGCGGCGGCGGCAAGGGCATGCGGCTGGTGCAGAAGGAAGAGGAGCTGGCGGCGGCGCTGAAGCGCGCGCGCTCCGAGGCGAAGTCGGCGTTCGGCGACGACGGGATCTACGTCGAGAAGTTTCTCGAGGAGCCGCGCCACATCGAGATCCAGATCCTCGGCGACTCACATGGCGACGTGATCCACCTGTGCGAGCGCGAGTGCTCGATCCAGCGCCGACACCAGAAAGTGATCGAGGAAGCGCCCGCGAACGGCATGCTGCCGAAGCTGCGCGAGGAGATGGGCCGCGCAGCGGTCGCGGCCGCGAGGGCCGTCCGCTACGAGGGTGCGGGCACCGTCGAGTTTCTCGTCGACCGCAAGCTCGCGTTCTACTTCCTCGAAATGAACACGCGCGTGCAGGTCGAGCACGCGGTCACCGAGATGGTGACCGGCATCGACATCGTGAAGGCCGGCATCCGCATCGCGGCCGGCGAGCCGATGGGTCTGCGGCAGAGCGACGTCGGCATCCACGGCTGGGCGATCGAGCACCGCATCTATGCGGAAGATCCCGACAAGAACTTCCTGCCCTCGCCCGGCACGATCAGCGCGTACCGCCCACCCGAGGGGCCGGGCGTGCGGAACGACTCGGGGGGGT
>DATFUE010000273.1:0-4240 GCA_035261165.1 Myxococcota bacterium | reverse complement strand
CAGGCGCGACATCGTGTAGCGCGACGAGATGCGCGAGTACTTGAGCGGCGCCGCGAGGAACGAGCGGCGCAGTGAGTTGCCGTCGGGCGAGTAGTAGCCGCCCGCGCCGTTCTCGTCCTCGAACCACAGCGCCACGAAGTCACGCCGCGCCGCGCGGTACTCCGCGGCCTGCACGCGCCCGTAGCGCACGAACCCGTCCTTGTCGTAGAACTTCTCGAACACCACGCGGAACTCGTCGCCGGGCCGCGTCTGCGTCGAGAAGTCGAAGTCCCAGGCAAAGATGTCGGTGAACGCATGCACGAGGCCGGGGCCCTCGCCGAGATCGGTGAGTGCGTCGAACAGCGAGCGCTTCACCACGCCGCCGAGCTGGATCACACGGCGCTCGAGCGCGGCGGTCTCGCGCGACGCAATCAAGTTGCCCGCGGCGTCGCGCTCGATCCGGTACACCTCGGCGCGCCCGCGCTGGAACTCGAACGACAGGATCTGGCCCGACTGATCGCGGATCAGCGCGTAGAAGTCACCCGGCCGCGCGCCGCGCACGTCGAAGACGCTGCGCAGCGAGCGCGCCACCGTCTCGACCATCTCGGGCGCGACCCCGGAGCCGCGCAGCGCGCCGGACAAGGTGCCGTTCCGCGGCACGCGCCCAGTCACGATGGTGAGCGACGAGTCGGAGTTCGCGCTCGGCAAAAGCGAGCGGTCGAGGTCGGGCGCGAGGAAGTCGCCCTCGTCGCTGGGCAGCACCGAGCGCAGCTCGACGTTGCCGATCGACGGGTCGAGCGACAACAGCCGCGAGCCCAGCGCGCCGGCCTGTGCGGGCAGGGGCAGAGCGGCGCCCAAGCCAACGCCGAATACGCCGACGAGTGTCGCCCCGAGCACCCCCCTCCGCATACAATCCATCATCCATCTCGTATAGTGCAGCGGCCGGTTTCGGCGACTGTGATCGGAGTCACAAGCACGTCGCGCGTTCCGGCCACACGAGGCGCGAAGCGGTTGATCCTGGCGGGCGCGGCGCGAATCGACATCACCCCGGAGCTCGGCGTCCCACTCATGGGCTACGGCGCGCGCGTCGGCGGGGCGACGGCGGTCGCCGACCGCATCCATGCTCGCGCGCTCGCGCTCGAGTCTCTTTCGGGTCACTCCATCCTCGTCGTCTCCGCGGAGCTTTGCTTGATCACTTCCGCTCAGGCGAACGATTTGCGTAGGCGGATCGCCGCGCGAACCGGCCTGCCGGCAGACGCCATTCTCGTCGCTTGTAGCCACACGCATTCAGGTCCAGACACCGGCGTCGCGGAGCGGAACGGGGGTCGCCCCGAGCCGGCGCACGTCGCGGTGCTCTTCGCTCGTATGGTCGCGGCGGGAGAGGAGGCGTGGCGAAAACGGCAGCCGGCGAGCCTGGCCTGGGCGCAAACGGAGGCGCACATCGGGCGGAACAGGCGCATCGCGGATGGCAGAATCGACCCGGGTCTCGAAGTGCTGCGCGTGGCGGCGCGCGGTGGGCGCCTGATCGCCGTGATGTTCCGTCACTCGTGTCACGGGACGGTGCGCGGGCACGACAGCCTGGAGATCTCGGGTGACTGGCCGGGTTCGGCCGCGCGCAGGATCGAGGCGGAAACGGGCGCGGTCGCGCCATTCCTGCTCGGTGCGCACGCCGACGTGGACCCGCGCACGCGCGGGCTCATGGACCTCGCCGTGCCCGGACAGAGCGTCGGGCTCGGCGCCGAGGCAGTGCGCGTGCTCGGCTGGGAGGTCGCGGACGCGGTGCTCGCGAGCCTCGCGCGCGCGCAGCCGGAGCCCGACGAGCCCCGGCTCGGCGCGCGCAGCGCGCGCCTGAAGCTGCCGCTGCACCTGGGCGAGCTCGCGCCGGACGAGCTCGAGGCGGAGCTCGCGCGCCGCAAGGCCGAGGTCGCGGCCGAGCTGGGGGTCACGGCCGCGGAGCTGCCGCGCATCTCCGAGCTCTATGACCGCGTCCATGACTCGGCGCGCGACCTGCCGATCGCGGCCGCGCGCGAGCGGATCGCCCGCGTGCGCGGCTACATCCGCGACCGCAGCGCGCCGTTCTTCAGCGACAACCGGCGCGAGGCCGAGGTGGAGGTGCAGGCGCTCGCGATCGGACGCGCGCTCCTGCTCGCCCTGCCCGTCGAGCCCACGACGGCGGTCGGCGAGGACTGGCGCGCGCGGGTCTCTTCCCTGGGCCTGGGTCTCGTGGTCGGGATCGGCAACGGCTGGCTGCGCTACCTGCCGCACGCGTCGGACCTGGCGCACCCGCTCGCCCACCAACACTACGAAGTGTTGCAGAGCCTGCTGGCGCCGGGCGCCTGCGAGGCCCTGCTCTCGACCGGTCACGCGCTGGCGCGCGAGATCGGCGCTTAGGCTCGGCTAGCCGCGCAGCTCCGCGATCGCCTGCGCGATGCACTCGAAGAGCGGCTCGATCTGCTCGAGCTCCAGACAGGAGAAGGCGACGCGGATGTCGCTCTGGCCCAGCGCGATCACGCCGGCGCCGTACTTCTCGAGCAGGTGAACGCGCAGCTTCTCCGCCGCGACGCCGTGCACGCGGATGCACATGAAGTAACCCGCGTTGAAGGGGTACACGTCCCAGTGTCGCGCGTACTTCTCGCGGTAGACGACCTCGCGCACGCGCTCGGCGCGCGCGCGCAGGATCTCGAACTTCTCGCGCCGCTCCGCCGGCAGGGTCGGAGAGCGCAGCGCCGCGAGCACGATCGCCTGCGAGAGCGAGGTGCAGTTCGAGATGCTCGCGCGGATCGCGCCCATCAGCTTGCGCTCGAGCGCGGCGAACAGCGCATCGGGGTTCGCCAGCGGCGGCGGCGCGACCGTCAGGAACCCGCAGCGCAGGCCCCAGACGAACAGCTCCTTCGTGGCGCCGTCGAGCTTCACGCTGACCACGTTCGGGTGCAGGTTCGCGAGCGCGCCGAACGGGGACTCCTGACTCGCGTCGGGAGAGAAGATCAGCCCGAAGTACGCGTCGTCGCAGACCACGACCAGCCTCTTGCCGGCGTTCGCGGCGGCGACCACCGCGTCGCGCATGCCAAGGATCTCGGCCGGGGTCGGCATGTAGCCCGTCGGGTTGTTCGGGAAGTTCAGGATCAGCAGTGACTTCGCCGGGCCCGCGAGCAGCGCGGCGCGCAGCGCCGGGACGTTGAAGCGGCTGCCGTCGTAGGTTGGGAACGTCTCGACCCGGCCGCCGAGGCGCGTCTCGAAGTTGAGCGCGTAGTTGTCCCAGAGCATGTCGGGGATCAGCACGCGGTCGCCGGGGTCGACGAACAGGTCGCCGACCAGCGCGAGCCCGTGCGTCAGGGCATGCGTGACGATCGGCAGCGAGAGACTCTTGCCGCGCAGCGACGGATTCTCGGCGAGCTGCTTCTGGCGCCACGCCTGGCGCAGGTCGGCGCGGCCCTGAGCCGGCGCGTAGCGCACGGCGTCGGCCGGCGAGATGTCCTTCACGTGCGAGAGCACGGAGCGCAGCGCCATCGGGCCGTCGCCCTCGGTCGCTTCGCCGATCGTGGCGTTCCAGCGGTGCGCCTTCTCCTTCGCCTCGGCCGACTGCGAGAGGATTCCCTTCGGGAAATACAGCTCGCGGCCGCGCTGCGAAAGCAGCTCGAAAAAGACCGGGCTCTCGGCGCGGATCTTCTCGTTCAGCTCGACGGCGAGGGGGTGCATGGGGGCGGCACGTTAGCAGGTGCACGCGGTCGCGTTAAGTGACCCGCTCGAGGATGCGCGCGCGGTCGCCGAAACCGCGCCGCGACCAGTAGCGCAGCGCTTCCGCGTTCCCGCTCTCGACCCGCACCGACACCCGCCGCACGCCGCGAGCGGCGAAGAAGGACTCGGTCTCTGCGAGCAGCGCGCTCGCCGTGCCGCGGCCGCGTTCGTCCGGCACGACCCAGAGCTCATGGATCCAGCCCGCGGCGTCGTCGCCGGCGCTGCCGGCCGGCTCGACCTCCGCGAACAGGAAGCCGACCCGCCGCCCTGCGCGCTCGGCGACGAGCAGCGAGCAGCGCGCGCGGCTCGACCCGCGGCGGATCTCGTTGGCGAGCACCTCGCGCAGGTTGGGCGCAGAGGCGTGCAGGGGTGCGAGCCGCCGGTGGTGCTCGATCAGGTCGAGCCAGAGCGCCAGGAGCGCTTCGTGGTCGTCCGGGCGCGCGGCGCGGACCTCGAGGTCGTCCGCCGGCCGGGCTACTTCACCACCCGGCGCTCTTTGGCGCGGATCATGCGCAGGCTTCCGGAT
>DATFUE010000272.1:0-2552 GCA_035261165.1 Myxococcota bacterium | reverse complement strand
TGCGTCTGCCCAGCGACTACGTCCTCCCGGACACGCCGCACGCCGGGCTCGTCATCAACGTTCCCGAGATGCGCCTCTACGACTACACGCGCGATCCGAACGCGCCCACGGTGCTCTCGGTCGCGGTCGGCGACATCGAGGACCCCACACCGATCGCCGAGTTCCGGATCGGCCAGAAGCGCACCGACCCGGTCTGGACCGTTCCGGAGTCGATTCGCCGGGAGCGACCGGACCTACCCGCCGTCGTTCCGCCCGGGCCGGACAACCCCCTCGGTGACCGCTGGCTCACGTTGGGAACGTCGAGCTACGGGATCCACGGCACGAACAATCTCTGGTCGATCGGCCGCGAGGCGACGCACGGATGTGTTCGCCTCTACAACGCCGACATGCGCGCCCTGTTCGAGCGCATTCGGGGCGGCACGCGGGTGCGCATCGTGTATCAGCGCGTGAAGATCGGCCAGCGCGACGGCGGCGTCTTCGTCGAAGCGCACAGAGATTTCTACGACCGCGACTTCGACCCGTTGCCCGCGACACTCGCGCGGCTCGTCGCGCTGGACGCGCTCGGCCTCGTCGACGCCGGCTCGATCCGGGAGTCCGAGGTCCGCCGCGTCGTCACGGAGTCGCGCGGCGTTCCCGTGCGCGTCGGCCGACTCGAGCGCGCGCGCTAGCGCCCGCCCTTCGAGACCGATTTGTTGAAGATCGCCTCGCTCTTGCGCGCGGCGGCATCCGCCTGGCCGGCGGCGGCCTGCGCCTGACTCGCGGCCATCTCCGCCTTCTGCTCGGCGGCCGCGGCGCGCTGTTCGGCGGCGGCGGTGCGCTCATCGGTGCGGCGCGCGAGATCGTCGATCTTCGCGTTCAGCTTGTCGATGTCACCGCTCGTCGCGCACGCGCTGAGTCCGAGCATCAGCGCCATGAAGAAGCCCAGATCCCCCCTGCTCCGGCCCATCGATCCCTCCTGTGCGCAGGCCCGTCGTGAAAGCGACAGGTTCGTTGCCGGGGCCGGCGCGAGGCAACGGTACCCCGTGGCGGGCGGTTTCGCATCCGTGGCGAACGGTGAGACGAGTCTCACGCAAAACAAATGGGCGAATTCTCCCTTCCGGTCGTCGAACCCGCGGAGGTGAATCAAAAAATGTCGCTACGCACTGTTCTCGCGATCGGGCTGCTCGCCATGGCAAGCAGCATCGCATCGGCAGCACCGAAGCACCCGGCGGACGCCGCGTGCACCGAGCACGTGAAGAAGATGGAAGGGATGAAGACGTCCGCGGAGCGCACCGCGTACTGCAAGGGGAACGAGGAGTGCGCGAGTCATCACTGCGCGAGCCTCGTCGCGCACCACAAGCCGAAGCACCACGGCGCGGCCGCGACGACTCCGAAGCCCGCGACGAACTGAGTCCGACCCCGCCCTGGTAGGGATCGAGCTGCTCGGTACCGCGCCGGAAGCCGACTCCGGTGAGAGCGCCGACCGGTCGAAGAGGACGACCAGGCGGTCGCGCTTCTCTTGCTCCTCGGTGTAGGGGAAGATCCGCAGTCGCGTGGTGACCGGTTTCTCCGGCTCGACGCAACACGTCGGCTTTCGTGGTCGTGCCGGGAACGAGCTGGCCGTCGGCGACGGCGGGCAGCTCGTTCCCCACGTACGTGCGCAGGATCCTGCAGACGGCGAGTGCCAGCGGGGCGAGCGGGGCGACCGAGCACGTCGGCGAACGGATTGGTGGTCAGCCGGACGCCCACAGAGCGACCCAGCCTCGCGAGCATCCGTAGACATCGCGCTTGATCGCGGCCCCCTGTAGCGCGATCGTCAGCAGCGGGAGTGACTCGTGTGGACGAGCGCGTAGTGGGGGAACTCGCGGCCAGGCGGCGCGAGCGGATGGTCGCGCGGCAACTCGAGGCGCGCGGCATCGCCGACCCGCGGGTGCTCGCCGCGATACGCGAAGTTCCCCGGCACTCGTTCGTGTCGCCGGACCAGGTGGAGCTCGCGTACGACGACCGCGCGCTGCCGATCGCGCGCGGCCAGACGATCTCGCAGCCATACGTGGTGGCGCTGATGCTCGAGGCGCTCGCGCTGGGCGCCAGCGATCGCGTGCTCGAGGTGGGGACGGGCTCGGGCTACGCGGCGGCGCTGCTGTCGAGGCTGACGCGCACCGTCTTCGCGATCGAGCTCGATCCCGAGCTCGCGGAGCGCGCGAAGCTCCGCCTGGCCGCGCTCGGCTGTGCCAACGTCGAGCTGCGCAGCGGCGACGGACGCCTCGGCTGGCCCGAGCGAGCGCCTTTCGACGCGATCCTGGTGTCGGCCGCGGCCGCGAGCGTGCCGCCCGCACTCGAAGCCCAGCTCGCGCCGCGCGGCCGCATGGTCCTGCCGATCGGCGGCGACGCGGGCCAGTCACTCGTCCGCGTCGCGCGCATCGACGGCGACCGCTTCGAACGGCGCGAGCTCTGCGAGGTGCAGTTCGTGCCGCTCGTCGGCGCTACGTCGACTTCGCGCTGAACACCGGCAGCGATGCGCGCCGGATCACGCGCTCCGCGACGCTGCCGAGCCACATGTGCGCGAGCCCGGT
>DATFUE010000271.1:0-11147 GCA_035261165.1 Myxococcota bacterium | reverse complement strand
TGACGGCGCGCCGCGCGTGTTCTGGGTCAACGCGAGTGAGTCGCTCGAGCCGGTCGCTGTCCGCCTCGACGAGGACGGGCTCTTGCCGCAGCGCCCATTCTTCGGGCCGCGCGTGTTCGCGCTGTACGCGAAGTGGAGCGGTAAGGACCGCGCGATCAAGAGCGGCGAGTACGAGCTCGCGCCGTCGCTGACGCCGATCGCGATCCTCGACAAGCTCGTGCTCGGCCAGGTCAGGATGCACGAGGTGACTCTGCCCGAGGGCCTGCGCCTCGACGAGATCGCGCTGCGCCTGCAAGCCGCGGGGATCTCCGACGCCGACGAGTTCCTCGCGCGCGCGCGCGACCCGGTACTCGCGCGGCGCAAGGGGCTCGAGGCGGACTCGTTCGAGGGCTACGCCTACCCGGAGACGTATCGCTTCCGGCGCGACACGCCGCCCGAGGAGCTGCTCGGCTGCATGCTCGACGAGCTCCGCCGGCGACTCACCGCGGAGGACTTCGCGGCGATCGAGAAGTCGGGTTTAACCTTGCACGAGGTCGTGACGCTCGCCTCGATCGTCGAGAAGGAGAGCGTGCCCGGGCCCGAGCGACCGCTGATCGCGAGCGTTTACCGGAACCGGCTGACCCGCGGCATGCGCCTGCAGTCGGACCCCACCGTGATCTACGGCGTCCTGCAGACGCAGGGTGCATTCGACGGAAACCTCCGGATCGTCGACCTGCGCGCGGACAATCCCTGGAATACCTACACCCGCGCGGGCCTGCCGCCGGGCCCGATCGCGAGTCCCTCGATCGACGCGATTCACGCCGCGCTCTACCCCGCGGACGCGCCCTATCTCTACTTCGTCTCCCGCAACGACGGCACGCATGCGTTTTCCACGACCTTGACCGAGCACAACCGCGCGGTAAAACGCTATCAGCTGCGCCGCCAGGCGAGGAACGAGGTCGGGATCAGGAATGGGAAGCGCCGCTAGCTACTTCGAGAAGCGCGTGCCCGAGGCCTGGAATCAGCGCCTGCAGGCGCAGGTCGCGCGCGGCGCCGAGGGCGCGGAGCTGCTCGCGAAGATGCGCGCGGCGGACTTCGCGCTCGAGATCGCGCTCGACGAGGGCGAGCGCTTCCACCTGCGCGTCGAGTCCGGCTCGATGCGAGCGCACGCCAGCGCCGATCCGAAGCCGATCGTGACCCTCGGCCTCTCGGGGGCCGACTGCCGCCGACTCGAGGACACGGTCGGCGCGTCGCCGATGAGTCTCTTGGGGGGCGTCGCGGGGAATCCGGACTTCGTGCTGACGCCGGCGCGGCTCGACGCGCTGCGCGGAATCACGGGCACGATGCGCATCGAGGTCAGCGGCGGGCGACCGTGGGGCGTCGTGCTGCACTTCGGCGCGCCGCCGATTCCGGCCCCGACGACCACCGTCGCGATCGGCGACGAGGCCTTCGAGCAGCTGATCGCCGGCGCCCTCGACCTGCAAGGCGCCTTCATGACCGCCAAGCTCACCCTCGCCGGCGACGTCGAAGTCCCGATGAAGATGGCCATGGCGATCATGACGCCAGAGTGAGCTGACTCACCGCCCTGGCGGCGTCCGTCGCCGCTTCGGGGGTCCCCCCGAGTACGGGAGGCTCCGGTCTTCTCGACCCCGCCGACCGACAACGCGACGGCGAGGCGAGAGCCGCCTCGAGCCGAGCCCCGCAAGCGGCGAAGCGTGGGTAGGGTGCCCACGCGATCATCGGGAGGGGACGCGCAGCGAGGCGCAGGCGAGCGTAGATCAATATGACTCGCCGCCCGCGCCGCGCCGGCGCCTCCTCACCCGGCGAGTACGCCTGAGGTTCGTCGGCATCCGGCGAGCGCTCGGGCTGCATCTCTTCGGATCCCGTGGCGCCGCCCGAGCGGTGTCCGTCGCCGCTTCGGGGGTCCCCCCGAGTACGGGACCCCCCTCAGCCGGCTCCGGCCCCCGCCGGGCTCCATTGAGTGAGTTCGTGACTGGTCTTGGTCTTCTCGACCCCGCCGACGAACAACACGACGGCGAGGCGAGAGCCGCCTCGAGCCGAGCCCGCAAGCGGCGGAGCCGCGCGCAGTGAGGCGCAGCCGAGCGAAGAGTGGGTGGCCGAGCTCCGCTCGGCCGGGCCCCACTCAGGTAGGCATTGCTACCTGGCGAAGGAGCTCGATGTTGTCGAGGGCCTTGCCGGCGCCCGCCGCGACGGCGGTGAACGGGTCGTCGCTGCGCACGATCGGGAGCTTGGTCTCCTGGCGCAGGAGCTGATCAAAGTCGCGCAGCAGCGCGCCGCCGCCGACGAGCACGATGCCGCGGTCGACGATGTCCGCCGCGAGCTCGGGCGGCGTGCGCTCGAGCGTCTGCAGGACCGTGTCGATGATCTGGTGAATCGGCTCCGCCAGCGCCTCGCGCACCTCGTCACTGGTCAGCACGATCATCTTCGGGATGCCCGCGACCAGGTCGCGGCCCTTGATCTCCATGGTCTTGGTCGGGCCGTTCGACATCGCGGTGCCGATGGTGATCTTGATGATCTCCGCCGTGCGCTCGCCGACGAGCAAATTGTGCTTGCGCTTCACGTAGTGAATGATCGCCTCGTCGAGCTTGTCGCCGCCGACGCGCACGGAGCTCGAAGTCACGATCCCGGCCAGTGAGATGACCGCGACGTCCGTGGTGCCGCCACCGATGTCGATCACCATGTTGCCGGTCGGTTCGGTCACGTTGAGCCCGGCGCCGATCGCGGCGGCCATGGGCTCTTCCATCAGGTAGACCTCGCGCGCGCCGGCCGAGATCGCGGACTCGCGCACCGCGCGTTTCTCGACAGAGGTGATGCACGGCGGAACGCAGATGACGATGCGCGGGCGCACCAGGCGGCGCCGGTTGTGCGCCTTCTGGATGAAGTAGCGCAGCATCGCCTCGGTGACTTCGAAGTCGGCGATGACGCCGTCCTTGATCGGGCGAATGGCGCGGATGCTCCCCGGCGTGCGGCCGACCATCTCCTTCGCCTCGGTCCCGACCGCGAGCACCTTGCGCGTGCCGTTCGGGCCGTCTGCCACCGCCACCACCGATGGCTCGCTGCAGATGATGCCCCGACCCTTCACGTATACGAGGACGTTCGCAGTGCCGAGGTCGATCGCCAGATCGTTCGACAGAAGCCCCGCCAGCCACCTGTACATCTTGTGATTGCTCCGCGTGGATCCCGGGGCAAGGAACCCCGAACAACGTCATTCATCGGCAGGGGATTCCGGAACCTGAGGGCGCGCCGCGCCAACGCGCCGCGCCTACGGGGCCTCCGGAGCCTCGCTGGGCGGAGTCGGCGCGCTCGTCCCCGGGACCGGCTGCTCCACGAGCTGGAGCAGCTCCTGCAATCGCCCGCGAACCTCGTCGAGGCGCGAGCGCTGCGCGGAGATGACGTCGTCGCGTTCCGCGATCGCTTGGCGGAGGGTGCGTGTTTCGCCTTCGAGCGCGTCGATGCGCGCGCCGAGCGAGAAGTAGCTCCACATCAGGAGCACGAGGGCGATCGCCAGCGCCACCCCGAGGGCGAGCTGGAGGCGACCTTGCGCCGAGTCACTCGCGCCGCGCGCGCCGGCGCCGCTGCGCGTGCCGAGGCCGCCCGGCGGGATCGAGCGCAGCTTCGGTTCCTGGTCCAATGCCTTAGCTCTGGATGACGAGCTTGGAGAGCGACGTGCGCCGCAGGTTGGTCTTCTGAATCGTGCGCACGAGCTCGGTGACCTTCTCGGTGTCGGTCTCGAACGGGTTGTTGCAGATGACGCGCACGTTCAAGAGGTTGCCGAGGCGGATGTTCGACCAGTCGAGGTCGTACTGGATGTTGTTCTGGCGCGCGAGCTTGATGAAGTCACCGCGCATGCGCGCGCGGGTGTCCTGCGGCGGCTCGGTCTTCGCCTTCTCGATCTCCGCGTCGGAATAGAGCCGGTCTACGTGATTGTTGCGCTCGAGCATGTAGAAGAAGCCGCGATCCTGGCGGATGTCGTGGAACTGCAGATCGATCATGAACACGCGCGGATCGTGCCACGAGATCTGGTGCTTCTCGATGTAGCCGCGCAGCACCTTGCGCTTGATGATCCAGTCGATCTTGCGGTCGAGCTTCTCGGGATCGGTGTCGAGGCAGTCGAGGATGTACTGCCACTCCTTGACGCCTTCCTTCAGCTGATCGCTGACCGGGAACTGCTCCATGTAGCGCTGCGCCATCTCGCAGTAGTCGCGCTGAATCTCGATCGGCGAGTACTCGCGGCCGTTCTCCAGCCGCAGCTTCCGCTTGCAGGTCGTGTCGTACGAGATGTCCTTGATGGCCTTCACCGGGTGGCGCAGCGTGAAGTCCTTGTTGATGAAGCCGTCCTCGATCATCTGCAGCACGACCGCGCAGGTCGCGATCTTCACGAAGTTCGTGTACTCGCTCATGTTCGAGTCACCGACGATCACGTGCAGGCGGCGGTACTTCTCGCGGTCGGCGTGCGGCTCGTCGCGCGTGTTGATGATCGAGCGGTCGTTCGTCGTGGTGCCGCTGATCTTCTGGTAGATGTGCTGCGCGCGCTGGCTGACGCAGTAGTGAACGCCGTCCTGTGTCTGGAACACCTTGCCGGCGCCGCTGAAGATCTGGCGCGTGACCAGGAACGGGATCAGCTGCTCGGCCAGGTAGTAGAAGTCGACGTCGCGATCGACCAGGTAGTTCTCGTGACAGCCGTAGCTGTTGCCGACGAAGTCCGTGTTGTTCTTGAAGATCGAGAGCTTCCCGGGGACGCGCTCCTCGCGGATCTTCTCCTCCGCGTAGAGCTGCAGATCCTCGAGGATGCGCTCGCCGGCGCGATCGAAGATGACCAGGTCGCGCGGGCTCGCGCACTCGGGCGTCGCGTACTCGGGGTGGCAGCCCGTGTCCTGGTAGAAGCGCGCGCCGTTCTCGAGGAACACGTTCAGGAAGTGCTCGGTCGTGATCAGCTTCTCGAACAGGAACCGGATCGCCTTCTCCACCGGGAGGGTCTTGCGGCCCTCGGGCGTGAAGATGATCCCGTATTCGGTTTCCAGTCCGTAGATGCGCTTCTGCACGTTTCTCGCTCGCCCTCAGCCGCTGAGGAGCGACCTGGACTCCTCGGCGCCAATGCGCTTGAAGGTACGGCCCCGTCGCATTCGGTCCAGGATCGCGATCTCCAGGTTGCGCTCGTCCAGGTCGTCGATCGCGGCGCCGTTGCCCGAGCCCGCGAGCGCGCGCCGGCCGAGCCGAGCCGCGTCCCGCAGGGGCATCCCAGCGCTCCAGCCGCCGCGGATCACGTCGAGCAACTTGTCGCCGTCGCCACCGATGCTCGCGTAGTGAGTCGAATCGGTCATGCTGCCGTCGTAGCGGATCTGGTAGAAGGCGCTGCCCCGGTCGTGAATCTCGACGACGAGGATCTCGACCTCGAGTGACTTCATCTCGCGCGTGAAGACCGAGCCGAGCACGGTCGAGTACTCGTTCGCCAGGCTCTTGCCCGCGACGTCCTCGCGCGAGAACGAGTAGCCGCGCATGTCGGCATAGCGCACGCCGGCTTTGCGCAGGTTCTCGTACTCGTCGAGCTTGCCGACGCCGCCGAAGGCGATGCGGTCGTAGATCTCCGCGATCTTGCGCAGGGTGGCGCTGCGATTCTCGGCCATGATCACGATGCCGGTGTCGTACTCGAGCGCGACGATCGGCTTGCCGCGCGCGATGCCCTTGCGCGCGTACTCCGCCTTGTCCTGGTACCACTGCTCGGGCGAGACGTAGAACGGCGCGCTCATTCGCGACCCCTCCGCCGGGCGATGATCCCCTCGTACACGCGGCGCAGCTCGTCGTCGGCGACGTCCTCTACACCGGAGCGTGTCGCGATCTTGGTCGTGGGGAAGATGCCGCGCACGACGTCGATTCCGCCGGTCGCGCGATCTTCGTCCGCGGCGTCGAGCAGCGCTTCCACGGCCGCCTCGATCACTTCGGCGCGAGAGAGATCCTCGTGGCGCAGGACCTTCTTCAGGCTGCCGCGCGCGTCCTTGCCGCCGGAGCCGGTGGCGTAGTAGTCGGCCTCGCGGAAGCGGCCGCCGGTGATGTCGAATTTGTAGATTCGCCCGCGGCCCTTGTCGTGGTCGTAACCGGCGAAGATCGGCATCACGACCAGGCCCTGCATCGCGGCGGGCAGGTTCTGGCGCAACAGGAACGACAGCCGGTTCGCCTTGCCTTCGAACGTGAGTGGCTGGCCGTCGAGCTTTTCGAAGTGCTCGAGCTCGAGCTGGAACATGCGCACCATCTCGACCGCGGGGCCGGCCGCCCCGGCGATGGCCATCATGCAGGCTTCGTCGATGCGAAACACTTTCTCGAGATCGCGCGTGCCGACCGCGTGCCCCTCGGTGGCGAGCCGATCGCCCGCCATGAGCACGCCGTCCTTGCACACGATCGCGAGCACCGTCGTGCCGTGCATGAACGAGATCTCGGTCCAGTTCGTTCCCGCCCACTTGGGCAGAAGATCCGGGTGATCCTTGGACAGGAATTCGTAGAAGCTGTCGCCGGCGTAGGTCTGGCCTTTGAACACCGGGTCACTCGCCGCCGCGCTGGACGTAGTTCTTCACGAACTCCTCGGCGTTCTCTTCCAGCACTTCGTCGATTTCGTCGATCAGGCTGTCCATCTCATCTTTGAGCTCTTCGCCCTTCTTCGCGATCTTCTTCTGGCCGGCGCCGTCCCCAGCCGGGGTGCCGCCGGACTCGCCGCCGCCCTGCTTGTTCTTCTGTGTCTGCTCGCCCGAGGCCATACTCTTCTCCTAGATCGTCACGAAGTCAGGTTGCGGACCAGAACCGACGCGGTGGGGCTGGCATTCAGCAAGTCCTCCACGTGCGCCCGGGTTCCCTTGAGCGGCTCGTTCATGAGAATGCGCTTGATCGGCTCCTCGCCGACGTTGAACGAGATCGAGTCCCAGTTCACGCCGAACACTGCTTCAGGATAGCGGCGGATGCACTCGCCGCGGAAGTAGGCGCGCGTGTCGCTGGGCGGGGTGGTCACGGCGCGCTCGATCTCTTCGGACTCGACCACGCGGTCGACTTCGCCGCGGCGCTCGAGCAGGAAGAAGAGGCCCTTGTCGGGGCGCACGTCGTGATACTGCAGATCGAGCATGTGCACCTGCGGGTGGTGCCAGTCGACCTTGTGCCGCTGGATGTAGCTGCGGATCAGTTTGTGCTTCGCGACCCAGTCGACCTCGCGCTCGAGCTGCATCGGATCGTCGGCGAGCGCGGCCAGCACCCGCTCCCAGCGCACGAGCACGTCCTTGGTGATCGGATCGAGGCTGCGCGACGAGAAGTAGCGCAGCGCGTTGTCGAGAAGCTCCCTCTGGACCTCGATCGCGGTCATGCGTCCGCCGCGCTCCAGCGCGTACTGGCGCTTGCAGCCGAGGTCGTGCGAGATCTCCTTCACCACCTTCACGGGGTCGGTGATCGACAGCGACTTCGGGATCGCCCCGTCCTCGACGAGCGCGAGCACGATCGAAGTGACTCCGACGCGCAGGTAGGTCGACACCTCGCACAGATTCGAGTCGCCGATGATGATGTGGAAGCGCCGGTACTTCTCGCGGTCCGCGTGCGGCTCGTCGCGCGTGTTGATGATCGGGCGCTTCACCATCGTGTCGAGCGCGACCTCGGTCTCGAAGAAGTCCGCGCGCTGACTGATCTGGTACTCGCACTGCTGCGCGCGGTTCTCGCTGCCGACCTTCCCGGCGCCGCAGAACACGTTGCGCGTGATCAGGAACGGAGTCATGTGCTCGACGATCTCGCGGAACGGCGTGCGTCGCTCGATCAGGTAGTTCTCGTGATTGCCGTAGGAGTTTCCCTTGCGGTCGCTGTTGTTCTTGTGGATCAACAGCGTCTGACCCGCGGGCAGGAGCGCAGTCGCCGCGCGGCGCGCTGCCTCCATGGTGCGCTCGCCCGCGCGCTCGTACGCGATCAGATCGCGGACGTTGGTGACTTCGGGGGTCGAGTACTCCGGGTGCGCGTGGTCGACGTAGAAGCGCGCGCCGTTCCGGAGCGTCTTGTTGCGCGCGATGTTCTCCTGCTGGTTGGGCGTGTACTTCTCGCCCTCGACGTGGAAGCCGCGCGCATCGGCGAGCGGGTTCTCCTGCTCGTAGTCCCAGAGTATCTGGGCGTCCTCGTTGTCCTGGTACGCGTTGACCAGCAGGACGCAGCTCGAGATCGGGTCGAAGTCCGGGTCGCCCTGGACCGTGATCCCATACTCGATCTCGCTGCCCAATACACTGGGGAGAGGCATATCAGAGGTACTGCCCCGATCCGCCGACCGTCTCGATCGACTGCTCCGAGCGACTCATTCCGGTGATCAGCGTGCGCACGTTGATGATGCGCTCGCCCTTTCGGCCGGAGATCCGTGCCCAGTCGTCCGGGTTCGTGGTGTTCGGGAGATCTTCGTTCTCCTTGAACTCCTCGCGCACCGAGTCGAGCATGTCGGCGAGGCGGATCCCGTCTTCGCCCGAAGTGATCGCGCGCTTCACGGCCTTCTTCTTCGCGCGGTCGACGATGTTCCGCAGCATCGCGCCGCTCGAGAAGTCCTTGAAGTAGAAGATCTCGCGCTCGCCCTTCGCGTACGTGACTTCCAGGAACTTGTTCTCCTCGGTCTCCGCGTACATCTGCTCGACGGTCTCTTCGACGATGCCCAGCACCGCGGCCTTGACGTCTCCGCCGTACTTGCGAAGCGCATCCTCGCTGAACGGCAGATCGGCCGTGAGATACTTCGCGAAGATCTGGCGCGCGCCCTGCTTCTCCGGGCGGTGCACCTTGACCTTCAGGTCGAGGCGGCCCGGCCGCAGCACCGCGGGATCGATCAGATCCTGGCGGTTGCTCGCGCCGATCACGATGACGTTGCGAAGTGACTCGACGCCGTCGATCTCGGAGAGGAACTGCGCGACGACCGTCGCCTCCATGTCCGACGAGATGCCCGAGCCGCGCATGCGGAACAGGGAGTCCATCTCGTCGAAGAAGATCACGACCGGAACGTCTTCCTCCGCCTTCTCGCGCGCGTTCTTGAAGACCTCGCGGATCTTGTGCTCGGTCTCGCCGACGTACTTGTTGAGCAGCTCCGGGCCCTTCACGTTCAGGAAGTAGCTCTTGGCCTCTCCGCCGCGCATCTCCTGGATGCGGAGCGCGAGGCTGTTGGCGACGGCCTTGCCGATCATCGTCTTGCCGCAGCCCGGCGGGCCGTAGAGCAGGATGCCCTTGGGCGGCGACAGGTTGTAGCGCTTGAAGCGGTCGGCGTGCAGATACGGCAGCTCGATCGCGTCGCGCAGCACTTCGATCTGATCGCCGAGGCCTCCGATGTCCTCGTACGTGACGTCGGGAACTTCCTCGAGCACGACCTGATCGACGGTCGACTTCGGCAGTCTCTCGACGCCGAAACCGGTGCGCGGGTTCACGAGCAGGTTGTCACCCGCTTTCAGCTTCTCGCGGCGCATCGGCTGCGAGAGACTGATCACGCGCTCCTCGTCGGCGTGGCCGAGCACGATCACGCGGCCGTCGTCGAGGACGTCGGACACGGTCATGACTTCGCCGCGCGGGTCGAACGTGGTCGCGTCGACGATGTTGAACGCCTCGTTCAACACGACGAGCTGGCCTTCCATGAGCTCCTCGACGCGGATGCTCGGGTGCGCGTTCACGCGCATCATCTTCCCGTCGACGTTGATCTCGCAGGTACCGTCCTTGTTCGAGCGCTCGTAGATGCCGTAGGTGTTCGGCGGCGAGCACAGCTTGTCGACTTCCTGCTTCAAGAGGTCGATCTGCTGCTTCGCGTCTTGCAGCGCGTTCACGAGCTTCTCGTTCTGGCGCTCGCCGTCGTAGATCTGCTGCCGCTGACGGTCGTGGCGCTGGCGGAGCAGTTCGTACTCCATCAGCACACGCTCGACTCGGCGCGCGAGGTCCGCGTTCTCCGGGCCGAGGAAGCGGAGCGCATCGCGCAGTCGCTCAATCTCGTCGATCTCTTCGGGCAAGCGGGTCTCCCGTTCGTCGTCATCGCCCCCGCGTGATGCGGAGATTCGCTTCATCACGTCCCTGACGAAACCCCTTCGCCCGGAACCAGAACCCGAATCACTCATTTCCGTCCCTCGTCCTGGCCTTGGCCGCTGAGTCCAAAACGCTGCTCGGTTGAGTCACACCCGACGCGCATCTCGAGGTTGTGCAATCGACATACCAAGTGGGGGCGACCGAGTCGCGACCGCGCCCTGGAATCACGAGGCCGGCGCGGATGCCGGATCGGCCGGAAAAAGCCTGACTATGCAAGAGCTTCGGCGATTCAGCTGCAGCCCAAGGGGCTCGTCTGACTCGGGGCTCCCGTGCGCCTTCGCGTCTCTCGCCCCCCAACCCCAGCGCGGCCCTGGCGCGGAATCGCGAGCAACCCAAATTCACGTGGAAAAACGCCCAGTTAGCAACTGCAGGCACTATATCAAACTGGAGCCTCAATGCAACGCCCTCCGATCCGCACGAACGCGCGAAACTCCTTGATTCTCGGTGGTTTCCGTCCACAAAAGGGGTCCCCGACGATCCGCCGACGCGGCCACCGTCAAGACTCCGGCGCCGCGTGCCCCTCGTGTCCTTCGATGGCGCGGCCCGCCGAGTCGATTCGCACCGGCAGCGGGTGCGCATCAGCGCAGGTCGATGACGTCGGTTCCGGCGGGCGCCGCGAACTCGAATGCGGCCGGCTGGACGCCTGCATTCTCGACGATGTCGGCGAAGCGCACGCGCGTGCGGTTCCCGAACAGGTCCACCACGACTGACTCGCGCAGCTGGAGGCTCTTCCCGTCGAGCCAGAGGGTCAGCGATTCGAAGCTTGCATCGCTCTTCGGGCGCAGCAGGAGCCCGCGCTCGCTCCGGCCGGGCTCCGACAGCGCCTTCGCCTCGAAGGAGTCCCGCAGCACGGTGCGCCCCAGCAGGAAGCCGAGCGCGGTCGGCGAGACGTTCTCCGCGGAGAGCGGCGCGATCTGCAGCTGCTTCTCCTCGGGGCTCCAGATGCGGATCGCGCTGCCGTCGAGCACGATCACGCGGCCGTCGGGCTTTTCGTACTCCCAGCGCATCTTGCCGGGCCGTTTCACGATCACGCTGCCGTGCGCCTCGGTCTCCTTGCCGAGCGCCGCCGAGAAGCTGGTCTGCGCAAAGCTCGCGCGCAG
>DATFUE010000270.1:0-3452 GCA_035261165.1 Myxococcota bacterium | reverse complement strand
ACGCCGTAGCGCGACACCACGCGATCCAGGTCGGCGCCGCTGCGGATCCCGATCAGCGCGTCCACGAACCCGCCGGCCTCGGACGGGATGATCTCGAAGATGAAGTTCGGATAGCTGCCGGAGATGCCATGGGCGAGAGTCACCTCGTCGTCTTCAGGGACGCGGCGTGAGTCCTCGCCGAACATGAAGGCGACGTTCGTGTGTGCCTCGTCGTGGATCAGCGAGTACACGCCCACGCCCTGGACGCGCAGCAGCGACAGACTGGGCAGGGTGACCACCCAGGGACCCCGCACGCCGACGAGCCGTCGCAGCGCGCGCTCGACCGCGGGTGAGTTGCAGCCGTTCCCCGCGCAGCGGTTCAAGCGGTCGGGCGGCCCCGCGGCCGCGCCCGCGCGGGCCAGGATCTTGGCCAGCAGCTCGGCCTTCGGATCCTGGGTCGTGTAGCGGACCTGCGTGCCGCGCTTCTCGCTTCGCAGCCGATCGACCAGGAAGTAGTCGACCTGCTTCGTCGCGCCGACGTACCACGAGGCGCGCAGCGGCTCGCGCTGCGCGGGCGGCAGGAAGGTCAGGAAGAGATCCTCCGACTGCATGCGCAGATGGTCCATGTAGAGGCGCGTGGCGACCTGGTGGGTGACGTTCCCGAACACGTTGAAGCCGGCGACCAGGTCGTAGTAGATCCGCTCGAAGATCGGGTAGTCCATGATCCACGCGGTCTTCGGCCACCTGCCGGTGAAGCCCCGGGTCACCGCGGCGTTGTCGAAGTGCCGGTACACGGTGAGCAGCGCGTTGGGATTTCGGCCCGCGCCGTTCCAGATCCAGTCGAGCGCCGGGCCGCGCAGCTTCGGATCGCTCGCCGCGACGGCCTTCGCGCGCGCGTCCAGGTATTTCGTCTGGTTCCGGCTGTACGAGTAGAAGAGCTCGCCGGGAGCCCAGCGGCTCTCGTGCTCGGCGGGGAGGTCGAGCCAGTCAATGACTCCGGGCAGAAACGCGGGATCGACCACGGAGACATCGTGATCCGGGTCGAGAAACGCGACGAAGAAGCGGTCCTCGATCACGTCCACGGCGACCTGGCCGTAACAGACCGGACCGCGGATGAAGTTCATGACGAAGTTGCGCGAGCCGTCGAGCAGGAACTGGTAGCGGGCGCGCGCGGGGATCTCGACGAAGACCCTGAACGGATTCGAGGCCTCGAGCCCGTATCCGGGCAGGCGAGTCGCCTTCCAGTTCCCCGCGAGGAACAGCGCCTGCAGCCGTTTCATCTTGTCGGGGCCCAGCTCGTAGGTGATGTGCGTCTTGTGCAGGAGCGCGCCCTCGATCGGCAGCAGCCGATACCAGACGCGCTCGACCCCGGGGGCGTCGTAGGGCCGCACGCTCGCGATCTCGTCGGCGGCGACACCACTCGGTGTACGCGACCGCACGACGCGGAAGAACGGGCCGGCGGGGTGGCTCGGGAAGTACAGGTGCGACAGGAACCAGTGCTCGTAGAGGTAGCGCGCGGTGATCTGCTGCTCGAGTGACTCGCCGTTGAGGAAGCCCTCCCAGCTCGCCACCTCGGCGACGACGTCGTCGGGCAGCGGCGCCGGCGGCGGCGGCGCCGGCGCGCCGGCGTTCAGCCAGCTCGTGATCGCCTCGAGCTCCGCGGCGGAGAGCGGCGCGGTTCCGTAGGGCATGCCGCCGAGCGGATGCTCGCGCGCGTACGCGTCGAACTCGCCGGCGATCGGACACGTGAGCTCGCGCGAGATGTCGAGCGGGAGGCTCTCGGGCAAGCGCTCGCCCGCCGCGAGCGGATGTGCGCGCGCGAGCTCGAGCATGCGCGGCAGGAGCGCGCGCGCCGCTCCACCGTCCACCACCGACGTGAAGCCGCGCTTGCGCCAACCCTCCTCGCTGCGCTCGTCGACGAACAGCCGCGTCGGCGCCGCATGGAAGAGGCGAGTCGAGTCATACACCGGCTTCTTCGAGGCCCCGCGCTCGAGCCCCTGGAAGGACGACAGGTCGAGTTGGCAGGGCGAGTCGTAACAGCCGTGACAGACCGCGCAGCGCTTCTCGAGCACCGGAGCGACGCTCTCCGCGTACTGCGCCGTCGCGGACGCCTGAGAAATGGGATTCCCCGCGTTCCACGGCGCGTGCTCGCCGCATGCGGCCGCGAACGCGACGGCGAGCCCGGCCAGACACGCCGCTTCCGCGAGACGCTTCATCGCGCGCACCCTATCAGTGGCCCGCGCGCAATGCACGCTCGACGCGGGCGACATCGTCCGGTGTATCCACCTCGAGCGCGCGGTGTGCGACGGTCGGAACGGCGATCTCGAAGCCGGACTCGAGCGCGCGCAGCTGCTCGAGTCGCTCCGACTTCTCGAAGGGTGTGCGCGCCAGCGTTGCGAAGCGCAGCAGGAACTCGCGGCGGTACGCGTACACACCGATGTCGCTCCACACCGTGAGCCGCCGCCGGCGGTGCTCGGCTTCGACCAGTGCGCGGTTCCAGTACGACTGACTCGCGGGCACGTCGTCGATGATCGGCAGGCGCGTGAAGGTGAGCGCGCGGTCGCGCTCGTCCACCACCACCTTGCCGCGGTTCGGATCGAAGCGGTCCTCGGGGCGGTCGAGCGGCGTCTTGAGCGTGCCCATACACAGGGATGTGTCGGCGACGAGCGGCGCGACCAGCGCGGCGATCGTCGCCGCCTCGATCAGCGGCTCGTCGCCCTGCACGTTGCAGACGATGTCGTCGTCGAGCCCGGCCGCGACCTCGGCCAGGCGATCGGTGCCGGTCGGATGGTCCGGCGAGGTCATGCGCACGGGGAAGCCCGCGGCCGCGACCGCGTCCGCGATGCGCCGGTCGTCCGTCGCGACCAGGAACCGGTCGACCACCCCCGCCTGCACCGCGGCCGCCACCCGCTCTGCGACGTGGAGAATCATCGGCTTCCCCGCCAGCAGGAAGAGGGGCTTCCCCGGGAACCGGGTCGAGGCGTAGCGAGCCGGGATGATCGCGGTGATGGTCACGAAGGCCCGACTGATGGTCGCGTGGGCACCCTACCCACGCTCCGGGCGGATGGTCGCGCGGGCACCCTACCCACGCTCCAGGCAGATGACCGCGCGGGCACCCTACCCGCGCTCTAGCGCTTCGAGTACTGGAACCGCGCGCGGGCGCCGCGCTGACCGTACTTCTTGCGCTCCTTCTCGCGGGCGTCGCGAGTGAGGAAGCCGGCGCGCTTCAAGGTCGGGCGCAGGGTCGAGTCGTACTTCTCGAGCGCCCGCGCGAGCCCGTGGCGGATCGCGCCGGCCTGGCCGGTGTCGCCGCCGCCGGCCACGGTCACGTAGAGGTCGAAGTTCCCGAGGCGGTCGATGGTCTTCAGCGGGTCGAGCATGTGCAGGCGCAGGATCTCGCGTGGGAAGTAGTCCTCGATCGTGCGGCCGTTGATCTGGATGGCCCCGGTTCCGAGGCGCAGGAAGACGCGCGC
>DATFUE010000269.1:0-2026 GCA_035261165.1 Myxococcota bacterium | reverse complement strand
GCGCCGCTGCGCGGCTCGCGTCGCTCGACGACACGGAGGTGAGTCGCATGCCGGGGGTGGTCGCGGTGATTCGCGACGGCAGCTTCCTGGCGGTCGCGGCGGAGACCAAGGCAGAGGCGATCGCCGCCACCGAGAAGCTGCGAAAGTCCGCGCGCTGGGCGGGCGCGTCCGAGCTGCCGGAGCAGGCGGAGCTCTACGCGCGCATGCGCGCCGCCGCGGCGAGGAGCTTTCCGGTCGTGGACGGAGTCGCGGTCGATGAGCCGGTGCCGCCGCTGGCGACACCCGCGGGTGTCGCGCACACCCTGCGCGCGAGCTACACGCGGCCGTTCCAGATGCACGGCTCGATCGGACCCTCCGCGGCGATCGCGCACGAAGTCGAGGGCGCGCTCACGGTCTGGACCCACAGCCAGGGCGTGGCGGTCCTGCGCCTCGCCCTGGCGCAGGCGCTGCGGCTGCCGGACGAGCGGCTGCGCGTGGTGCACGTCGAAGGTCCAGGCTGCTACGGTCACAACGGCGCCGACGACGTCGCGCTCGACGCCGCGCTCGTCGCGCGCGCGCTTCCGGGACGGCCGGTGCACCTGCAGTGGACCCGCGAGGACGAGCACACCTGGGAGCCGTATGGCCCGGCGATGATCGTCGACCTGCAGGCGAGCGTCGGAGCGGACGGCCGCGTCGTCGACTGGAGTCACGAGACGCGCAGCTACACACATGTGAATCGCGCGCTGCCGTTCGGAGCGCGCACGTCCGGGCTCGTGGCGGCGTGGCACCGCGACCCGCCGATGGCGCCGCCGGTCCCGCGGCCCGCGGTCGCGCCGCACGCCGGCATCCACCGCAACGCGGATCCCCTCTACACATTTCCGCGTCGCCGCATCGTGAAGCACTTTCTCGAGAACGCACCGTTCCGCACCTCCTCGCTCCGCGCGCTCGGGGCGTTCGCGAACGTGTTCGCGCTCGAGTCGTTCATGGACGAGCTCGCGCACGCGGCCGGTGTCGACCCGCTCGAGTTCCGGCTGCGCCACCTCGACGACGCGCGCGCCCGAGACGCGCTGCGCGCGACGGCCGAGCGGCTCGGCTGGAAGTCAGTCACTCGGGGCAAGCAATTGGGGCGCGGCCGCGGCATCGCATTCGCGCGCTACAAGAACCAGAAGACCTGGTGCGCCGTGGCGCTCGAGCTCCGCGTCGACGACGCGACCGCCGCGATCCGGCTCGAGCGCGCGGTGATCGCGGCCGACGCGGGGCAGATCGTCGATCCCGACGGGCTCGCGAATCAGCTCGAGGGCGGCTTCGTCCAGGCCGCGAGCTGGACCCTGAAGGAGGAGGTGCGCTTCGACCGCGAGCGAGTCACGAGCGTCGATTGGGAGACTTACCCGATCCTGCGCTTCGACGAGATCCCCGAGATCGAGACGGTCCTGCTCGACCGACCCGGCCAGCCCTGGCTCGGCGCCGGCGAGGCCTCGCAGGGGCCCACGGCCGCGGCGATCGCGAACGCGGTCTTCGACGCGACGGGGCTGCGACTGCGCGACCTGCCCTTCACGCCGGAGCGCGTGCGCGCGGCGGCGCTCGGCTCGCCCACCAGCTGAGCACCGGTGCGCGCGACCGTTGCACTGCCATGCGCGCACTGCGCGGAACCCCGCTCTGGCGCAGGAATTCGCCGCCGCAGGTCACGGCCGCCGGGCATCGCCCTTGCTCTATCAAGCGCCATGATCAAGCAAAGACTCCTCGCGCTCCTCCTGGTCCCCCTCCTCACCCTGGCGCTCCCGGCGTCGAACGCGGGCGCACAGAACGGAACGGCGACCCGGCCGATCGGGCCCTGCGTCGCGCTGCGCGTCGTCGAAGGCGACAGCGCCGACCTGCGCTGCGGCACAGATGTCGTGCGCGTGCGGCTGCGCAACGTCGCCGCGCCGCGGCCCGGACAGGTGGGCTACAGCGAAGCCGTCCGCGGCCTCGCGGAGCTGGTGCGGGCACGCGAGCTGTATGTCGTGTCCGACGTCGAAGGCGAGCTGCCGCTCGACGCGAACGGCCGCGT
>DATFUE010000268.1:0-5674 GCA_035261165.1 Myxococcota bacterium | reverse complement strand
CGCCAGGGTCGAGATGTTGAACGTCGACGCGCCGTCGCCCCCCGTGCCGCAGGTGTCGATCGCGTCGTGTGGCGCCTCGGGCAGCGGGAGCGCGAGCTCGCGCAGCGCGATGGCCGCACCGACCACTTCGTCGAGTGTCTCCCCGCGCCCGCGCAGCGCCGTGAGCAGCGCGGCGATCTCGAGGTCGCTCGCGCTGCCCGTGACGATCGCGTGCACGAGCTCGCGTGCTTCTCCGCGCGAGAAGCGCTCACCCGCGACCGCACGCGCAAGTTGCGCCCGCATCACGCCGCGCGCGCGCCTGCGCCGCGCGCGATGCGCAGGAAGTTCGCGAGCAGCGCCTTTCCGTGCACCGTCAGGATCGACTCCGGATGGAACTGCACGCCGAACACCGGCAGCTCCCGGTGGCGGAGGCCCATGATCTCGCCGTCGTCCGTCTCGGCCGTGACCACGAGCGTGTTCGGCAAGCCGTCGCGCGCCACCGCGAGTGAGTGATAGCGCGTGGCTTCGAACGGGTTCGGGAGCCCGGCGAAGATGTCGGTCGAGCCGTGCCGGATCTGCGAGGTCTTGCCGTGCATCAGCGTCTTGGCGTGGACCACGCGCCCTCCGTAGGCGGCTCCCAGGGACTGGTGACCGAGACACACGCCCAGGATCGGCAGCCGCCCCGCGTAGCGCAGAATGGTGTCGACGCTGATGCCCGCCTCGGCCGGCGTGCACGGACCGGGCGAGATCACGATCGCGTCGGCGCTGCGGCGCCCGACCTCGTCGACCGAGATCGCGTCGTTGCGCACCACGTCCGAGCTCGCGCCCAGCTCGCCGAGATACTGCACCAGGTTGTACGTGAACGAGTCGTAGTTGTCGATCACGAGCAGCTTCATCGCCCCGACCCCGCGAGCGCGATCGCGCGCAGCAGCGCGCCCGCTTTGTGGAGTGTCTCCTGGAACTCCTTCTCGGGCTCCGAGTCCGCCACGACGCCGCCGCCCGCCTGCACGTGGAGCTTGCCGTCCTTCACGAGCAAGGTGCGCAGGGCGATGCACGTGTCCATGTTCCCGTAGTAGTCGAAGTAGCCGACGCAGCCGGCGTAGAGACCGCGCCGCTCCGGCTCGACCTCCTCGATCACCTCCATCGCGCGCACCTTCGGCGCGCCGCTGACGGTGCCCGCCGGGAACGTCGCGCGCAGCAGGTCGACCGCGTCGCGGTCCGCGCGGATCCTGCCGCGCACGTTCGAGACGATGTGCATCACGTGCGAGTAGCGCTCCACGATCTCGAACTCGTCGACCACGACCGAGCCGATTTCCGCGACGCGGCCGACGTCGTTGCGGCCCAGGTCGACGAGCATGACGTGCTCCGCGAGCTCCTTCGGATCGGCCAGCAGGCGCTTCTCGATCTCCTTGTCCTCCTCGGGCGTCGCGCCGCGCGGCGCGGTGCCGGCGAGCGGCCGCAGCTCGATCAGCTCGCCGGTGAGTCGCACGTGGATCTCGGGTGAGGAGCCGAGCACCACGTGATCGCCGCAGCGCATGAAGAACAGGTACGGCGAGGGATTCAGCAGCCGCAGCTCGCGATAGATCGCGAGCGGATCGCTGCGCTGCGCCAGCGTGAGTCGCTGCGAGGGGACGACCTGGAAGATGTCGCCGGCGTGGATGTACTCCTGGCAGCGCTTCACCATCTCGATGAAGCGCTCGCGCGTCACGTTGGAGATCGGCTCGAGCGGGGCGTCACTGCTCGGTGTCGGAGCCGGGCGCGGCGTCGGCGCGGCGAGCATCGCCTCGACGCGCTCGATGGCGTGCAGCCCCCGCTCGTACGCCGCCTCGACGGACTCGCCGCCGCGGATCTCGACGTCGTGGATGATCGTGAGTCGCTCGCGGGTGCGGTCGTGCACCAGCACCGTCTCGGGAAACACGAACCAACAGTCGGGCACGCCCAGCGGGTCGGGGTTGGTCTCGGGCAGGCGCTCGACGTAGCGCACCCAGTCGTACGAGACGTAGCCCACCGCGCCGCCCGCGAAGCGCGGCAGATCCGGCAGCGGCGCCGGGCGCAGCTCCGCCAGCAGGCGGCGCAGGAGATCGAGCGGGTCCTCGCTGCGGTCCGACGCCAAACGGTGTCGCTTTCGCTCGCCGCTCCGCGAGATCTCGACGACGCCCGCGCGCGCCTCGAAGATCGCGCGCGCGCCGAGGCCGATGATGCTGTAGCGGCCCCAGTGCTCGCCGCCCTCGTTCGACTCGAACAGGAACGCGTGGCGGCGGTCGTCGACCTTCAGGAAGACCGCGAGGGCGGTGTCGAGGTCGGCTACGACCTCGCGGACGAGCGGGACGGCGGGCGCACTTCGAGCCAGCTTTCTGAAGCCCTCGAGGTCCGGACGGACCATGGCGCCACCGCCTTCATCGCGCGGGAATTTCTCACAGTGGGCGCGCGCAGTCAACGCCGCGTCAGTCGCTGTACACGTCCTCTTGCGCGCGGCGGCGCTTGTCGAGGTCGTTCATGCGCGAGCTCTCGCCCAGGCCCGAGAGGCGGAACTGCACGCTGACCCGCGTGTCGTTGGTGCGCGCGACTTTCTCGACGTCGACCATGAAGTCCCAACACTTGCACGTGGAGATGATCAGACCGCCGATTCGTCCGCCGTCGCTGCCGTTCTTCTCGAGCGACTTGAAGCCGTCCGCGAACAGCTCCAGGTTCGACGTCGCGATGAAGTACGCGCTGAGATTCAGCTGATTGACCTTGCTGTTCGGCTTGCCCGACGCGTCGTACTCCTTGCCGCGCCCCAGGAAGCCCTCGAACACCGAGTTGGGATTGCGGTTGAAGCGATAGCTGAGGCCCAGGTGATCGCCGCGCGGGGAGTGCCAGGAGACGGACGCGCGCAGATCCTCCAGGTGTTTCGCGTCGGGGTTCCAACCGCCATCGAGACCGACGTCGAGCTCGCTCGACGGATTGAAGACGAACTCGGCAAACACGCGCGTGAACGCCTGCTGCCGGAAGTCGTAGCCGGTGCCCAGGTCCAGCTCGCCGTAGCGTCGCGCGGGCTCGCCCTCGGCGCGGCCCGGCCCGTAGAGTTGGTTCGCGACCTGCAGCTGCAGCAAGCGCTGGTCGGGCACCCGGTCGCTCGGGTCGTCGGTCACCAGCCGGATGTCACCGTCGATGAGCCGCGGCTCGAGGCGCGCCGGCTCGGGAATGAAGAGCGGGTTGTTGGTCTGATTGGGCGCGAACACGGCGGCGAACGCGATCCGGGGCTCGACCACGTGCGAGAGCGGCAGCGTGCCGATCGCGAAATTCCGGCCGAAGCGGGTGCGCGCATCGGCGCGCGCGGTGAACAGCGTGCGCCCCGCGCTGTCCGCGAAGGTCGGGAAGTAGAGTGTCTCGCGCACGCCCGCCTCCCCGAGTAGCTCGACGATGCCGATCTGCGCGGGCAGCGACAGCTTCGGGAAGAAGTCGAGTCGCTGGCCCGAGTCGGCGAGTGGCTCGCCTTCCTGGAAGATGCCGTCGCCCTCGGTGTGCGTGACCGAAGTCGTGGCCGTCGGTGGATTCAAGTCGTCGCGGTTCGAGTCGACATTGAAACCCAATCGCCCGTTCGCAATCGGCTCGCCGATGTCCGGGCGCGCGTCCGCGCCGAAGTCGAAGAACTGTCCGTTGACCGGCGCCTCTCCGAAGTACGTGCGGTGCCGGGCGAACTGCACGAAGTTCGTGAAGCGCGTGCCGATCTCCGCCTTGAACGGGCTGCCGAACAGCCCGCGCTGCAGGCTCGCCCCGCGCAGATCCGGAAGGCGCTGCAGGAAGGAGCCGTCCCGGTCGAGATCGTTCGGGTTCTGCAGATCGTTGTTCACCGACAGCAGCGCGCTTCCGTAGAGCCCGTCGCGGGCGGCGCCGAGCCACGCGGACGACTCGACCATGCGTTGGTGCTGCATGTCCGGGCCGAGCAGGCGGGGGAAGTCGAACACCGTGTTGTTGTCGCTGATCTGGTTCAGATCGATCCCGAACTGCACGCCCGGGTCGAGCGGTTGCTGGTGGCGCAGCCAGTATGCCCAGCGGTTGTCGCTGAAGAAGTCGGTGCTGCTGTCGTGCACGTTTCGGTCGTTGGGCAAGACCGCGAACCCACCGCGCCCGACCGTCTTCTCGCCCGCCACGTAGTCGGTGACCGCGGTCGTCATGAAGCCGCGCCGGCTGATCCACCCCGGTGTCAGCAACAGGTTCACGTTGTCGCTCACCGCCCAGAAGAACGGCAGCTCGATCTCGCTGCCGTTGCGACTCGACTGCGAATAGGTGGGGATCAGGAATCCGGTCTGTCGCTCGGTCTTCACGGGATACATGAGCCAGGGCGTGTAGAACACCGGAACCCCGAGCACCTTGAACCACACGTCGTGCGCGACGGCGTAGCCGCCGACCTCCACGCTCGCGTCCTTGGTCTCGAGCTCCCACGGCCTGCGCGTCGTCTCTGGCGGACAGCGACACGTCGTGAACGTGCCGCGCTCGATCTGGAACGTGTCGACGCCGGTGCGCTCGATGACGTCGCCGCGCACCGCGAGGCCGGGCAGCGGGTTGTCCATCGAGCCGTGCATCGCGACTGACACCGTGGACTTGAGGTCGACCGCGACGAACTGCGCGCGCACCGTGTTCTGCGCCTCGACGATCACGACGTTGCCCGACGCGACGCCGGTGCGCGTCGTGCCGTTGAACACGAGCCAGTCCGACGTCAGCACTCGACCGTCGGCCTGCGTGACCTTCACGTTGCCGGTGGCTTCGTAGAGATCGCGCTCGCTGTCGTAAGTCACCACGTCGGCGCTCAGCACGAAGTCGGGCGCCGGGAGCTTCACTTCCGGCGCCGGCTCGGCGGGCGGCGGCGGCTTCGTCGGCTCCGCGTCCTGCGCGTGCGCCACCGCGGCGATGAGAAATACGCTCGCGGCGACGAGCGCTCCGAGGCGGTGCATCGGGCACTTCTACCCTGCGCCTCCAGCGGAGGCAAGCGATGCGCTCGGACTACGCGGGCTTCTGCGCGACCGAGGCGAGCTCGTCCGGCTCGAGCACGGTGAGCTGATCGTCGACGAGCCCCACGAGGCGGCGGTCGAGCAGCTCCTGCAGACACAGATACGCCTGGCGGATCGGAAGGTGCGACGCGCCCGCGAGGTCCATGAGTTTCCCGCGAACCGGAGTCGGGACCTCGCCCGGAATTCGCCGCGCGAGAATCGCGCGCGCGAGCGCCGCGAGCGTGAACGCGTCTTGGCGAACCGCCGTACGCGGCGGCTCGGGCTCGAGCGGAACCGCTTCAGCCGAGGCCTCTTCGCGGGCGGCGCCGACGCGCTCGGCCAGCGCCTGGACCAGCCGGAACGAGAACTCCGCGTTCTCGCGCACCAACACGTTCAAGAGCGAGACGTCGAGCGCGAGCACGCTCGTGTCGCCCTCGGCTTCCGCACGCACCGGAGAGGCGCGTCCCAGGATCGCGGGCGCTTCGCCGAACATGTCACCGGGGCCGAGAAGATACGGAGCTTGGCCCTCGGCGACGTGCACCAGCACGTTGCCGCTGCGCACGACGTACAGCACGCGCTCGCGCGAGCCGCGCTCCACGATGGTCTGACCCTTCGTGTAGCGCTGCTCGATGTCCTCGGGTTTCATAGCGAAGGGCCTTGCCACGCAGGGATGCTTGCCGAGCGGATCGACGCCCGTGCGCGTGGCCTTGAGAGCTAGCGCTTCG
>DATFUE010000267.1:0-2454 GCA_035261165.1 Myxococcota bacterium | reverse complement strand
CTCCATGTACGACTCCCAGTCGAGGTCGCCGACCATGTCGTCGGTGCTGGGAGCCGGCGTGTCCACCTCGGCCGCTTGCTGCTGGGTGGGCTCGGGCGTCGTGGCGGGCTCGCCGGGCTCGTTCTCGTCGTCGACGAGCTCTGCGGAGGACGACTCCTCCTCGAGCGCCTCCTCGAGCACCGGGTTCTCGACCAGCTCCTGCTGAATCGTGTTCTGCAGCTCGAGGCGCGAGAGCTGCAGCAGCTTGATGGCCTGCTGCAGCTGGGGAGTCATCACCAGGGATTGAGTCAGCTTGACCGTCTGCTTGAGCTCGAGCGCCACGTCCTAAACCCTACAAATCCAAACTTACAATCTGAAGTTCTGCCCGAGGTAGATCTCGCGCACGGTCGGATCCTCGGTGATTTCGGCGGGCGAGCCCTCGCGGATGATGCGCCCGTCTTTGATGATGTAGGCGCGGTCGCAGATCGTGAGTGTCTCGCGCACGTTGTGGTCGGTGATCACGATGCCGATTCCGCGCTCGCGCAGCTGCGAGATGATCTTCTGGATGTCGATCACCGCGATCGGGTCGATGCCCGAGAACGGCTCGTCGAGCAGCATGAAGCGCGGGTCGAGCACGAGCGCGCGCGTGATCTCGACGCGGCGGCGCTCGCCGCCGGACAAGGTCGAGCCCTTCTGTTTGCGCTTGGCCGTGAGATCGAGCTCTCCAAGCAGCTCCTTGGCGCGCTCGTGGCGCTCGTGGCGGCGCATGGGCAGCGTCTCCAGAATCGCCAAGATGTTCTCCTCCACCGTCAGCTTGCGGAAGATCGAGGGCTCTTGCGGCAGGTAGGTGATTCCCTTCCGCGCTCTCTGGTACATCGGCAGATCGGTGATCTCCTCCTCACCGAGAAACACGCGCCCGGCGGTGGGGCGCACGCGCCCGACGACCATGTTGAAGGTCGTGGTCTTGCCCGCCCCGTTCGGGCCGAGCAAGCCGACGACCTCGCCCGGGCTGACGGCGATGCGCACGTCGCGCACGGCCTCCTTGGCGCCGAAGCGCTTGCACAGATCGCGCGCGTGGAGGGTCGGCGTCATCATCCGCCGTCCGCCTTCGCGGGCGCCGCGGAAGGCGCGGGCGCCGGCGGCGGCGTCGTGTCCTCCGGCTTCTCGCGCACGCGGACCTGGACGCGGCCCACCGCCTTCACGGTCCCCTTGCAGAGATCGAAGTAGATGACGTCGGCCTCGACGTCGTCGGTACCTCGGGTCAGCGTGGCCTTGGTGCCCGTGCTGCGGCACTCGGCGGTGCAGGCGACGTTGTCGATGTGCGCCTCCATGCAGCGCGCCTGATTCGTACCCTGCGTGATGACGACGGCGCCCTTCGCGGAGATGTTGTCCGGCCGGTGGGCGGTCTCCGGCGGATAGATCGCCTCGAGCCAGTCGCACTCGAGGTTCATGTCGCCCTGGTGCGCCTTCACGTGCTTGCTGAACACGACGCTCTGGCGCCCGCCGTCGGCCTTCACGCCCTCGGCTTCGTCCGAGGTGATCACGAGCTCGGCGTTCGGGGTGAACTTGAGGCCCAGGCGCTCCGCCGCCTGGCCCGCGCTGTTCGGGGGCGCCACGGGCAGAGGCGGACCCTTGGGCTCGTCCGCGGCGCTCGGCCCGGCGGCGAGCAGCGCGAGGAGCGCGAGGGCGGCGGCGGAACGAGTCACCTCGGCTGCACCCGCGCGCGCACGTTGCCGGTGAGTCGCAGCTTGTGTGTCGCGACCTCGAGCTCCATCCCGCTCGCGGTGAGCACCAGGTTCGCGCGGCGCAGCTCGACCGGCGAGTCGCTCTCGATCACGCGCCGGGCCGCGACGTAGTGCGCGGCGTCGGTGGTGAAGCGCTCGCCGTCACCGCTCTTGCCGCGCACGCCGTTCGAGAGCGTGAAGTCCTCGCCGTCGAGGTGAAAGACGCCGACGGGCGCGGAGATCTCGACCTTGCCCGCGTCCTCGCCGCTGAAGCCCATCGACACCTGGCGCAGGTTCGCGACGTGCGCGGTCATGTCGACGGTCGCGGAGTCCGCGGTGACAGACAGGTCGCGGAGGTCGCCGTGATAGCCCTCGAAGATCACGCCCTCCATCTCGATCGGGGGTAATTCGATCGGGCCGCCGCGTATCCCGGCGCTCTCGAGCAGGTCGAGGCCGGAGTTACAGCCGAGCGCGAATACGAGCGCGCCCGTCTGAAGCGCGCCGACGAACCGTCGCGTTCCCTTCCCTCGCGTTCGCAAAGCATGCTCTCCTCGAGCTCGCCCGCGCCCCCTCTCGGAACGCGCCACAAGCAAGAAGCATACCTTGCTTGGCCGAGCTGCGCCGCCCTCGTTCGTGCCGGGGCCGAGGGGCTCAGTCGTTCGGGGGTGCGAGCTCGGGATCACCCGACGGCGGCGACGGGACAGCCGGCTCCCGGGCGCGGCGCTCTTCGAGCTCGCGTGCGACCTCGGCG
>DATFUE010000266.1:0-2447 GCA_035261165.1 Myxococcota bacterium | reverse complement strand
GAGCGGATGCGAGTCACGAGGCGGTAGCTCGTGAGCCACGCGGCGATCCAGAGGAGATACAGCGCCGGGTGACCCGCGACTGTCAGGATCCCGAGCAGGACGCCGTTGGTGGCGACGACCGGCGCGAGCTTGCGCCAGCCGACGTCGGGCTGCTCGCCGCGGTTCATGCCGAGCTCGCGCTGCGAGCGGCCGGCGCCCCAGCCGACGTCGCGCAGGAACACGGCCTTCGCCTGCTTCACGCCCGTCTGGCCGGACAGATCGCGAAACACTTTGCGCGCGAAGCTGGCGCGCGTGATCGGGAACGGCGTGATCAGCCCCAGGTCCGGGTCCTCCGCGCTGCCCGTCTTCGCGTGATGGACCAGGTGATAGCGGCGATACGGCGCGACCTCCGCCCAGACGGGATATGCCGCGAGCCAGTTCCCAGCCCAATCGTTGAGCCAACGCGTGCCGAAGAGCGAGCGGTGCGCGGCCTCGTGCATCAGGATCGCGAAGCCGAGCTGGCGCGCGCCGATCACGAACAGCGCGAAGACGATCGTGACTGGATTCGGCGCCCAGGAGACCAGCGCCATGGCGGCGAACACCAGCGCCCAGTTCAACGCGATCGACGCGAAGCCGTGCAGGTCGTCGACCTCGAGCAGCTCGCGCCGCTCCTCGATCGAGAGCGCCTCGCGCCAGTTCCAGGCTTCCCAGGTGTCCGGGCTCGAGCTCATGACGGACTCCCCATTGCGGCGGCGCGCGCCTCGCCCGACAGGCCGGCGAGGTTCGCGGGGGCCGCGCGGTGCGGCGCGTCGTGCGCGCGCATGAAGTCACGCCAGCAGGCGCGCCCGGCGCGATCGTACTCGCGCATGGCCGCGACCAGCGCGCGGCGCTCTCTCTCGGGCGCGATCGCCTCGGGCAGACACGGGTCCAGGGCGATCTGGCGAATCGCCCGGCCCCCGACCAGAAACGTCTCGACCATCGCCGCCGGGGGCGAGAGACGCGCGAGCTTGGCGGCGCTGCGCTCCAGCGCTTCGCGCGCCTGGCGTTGCGCGGCGACGAGTGACTCGGCATCCCAGAGGCGGCGCGCGCGTGTCTCGGTCTTCGGGTCGAGCTCCGAGAGGCGCAACACGGAGACGTGTGGGTCGAGGCCGAGCTCGCGCAGCGCCTCTCGGGTGCCGTCGACCCCGCCGCGCAGGTTGTCGGGGCGGATCCAGAGACCCGGAGCGAGGCGCGCGAAGCCGAGAAATGCCAGGGCGCGCGCGTCGCCGCGCCGGCTCGCGCGCGCGCCGTTCGCGCGGCCCTGCGTGAGCACGCCGACCCAGGCGCCGTCCCAGCGAACCCCGCGCTGATCCGCGCTCGTCCAGCCGCCGACGCGCCGCGAGATCGGCTGGGCGCCCGCCGCGAGGCGATAGCGCCCCGGGCCGTCGCGCTCGACCAGGCCGCGCGCGACCAGCCGCGCGAGGGCGACGCGCATGCCGTTCTCTTGCAGCCCGAAGAGCGCCCCCGCCTCGACCAGCGCGCGCACGGGCAGGGAGCGACCGCGCGTCGTCTGCAGGAGGTCGAGAATGGCACTCTTCGGGCTCGGGGTCATCGACGCGATATTACATCGGAAGGACAGGATGGTCAACTTGTGTAATGGCCCCGGCTGCTAGGATGCCGCTCATGCGGTTTGGAATCTTCTACGAGCTGTCCGTGCCGCGGCCGTTCGCGCCGGGGGTCGAGCGCGCGGTCTACGAGAACGCGCTCGAGCAGGTGCGCCTGGCCGACGAGCTGGGCTTCGACACCGTCTGGGCGGTCGAGCACCACTTCCTGGAGGAGTACTCGCACTGCTCTGCGCCCGAGCTGTTTCTCACCGCGTGCGCGATGCAGACGAAACAGATCCGTGTAGGCCACGGCGCCGTGGTCTGCGTGCCGGCGATGAATCACCCCGTCCGAATCGCCGAGCGGGCCGCCGTGCTCGACATCCTCTCGGGTGGAAGGCTCGAGCTCGGCACGGCGCGCTCGTCGACCTGGAGCGAGCTCGCCGGCTTCGAGATCGACCCCGACACCACGAAGCAGACCTGGGACGAGACGATCCGCGCGCTGCCCAGGATGTGGACCGAGGAGCGCTTCTCCTGGCAGGGCACGTCGTTCTCGGTGCCGGAGCGCGCGATCCTGCCCAAGCCGGTGCAGCAGCCACACCCGCCGCTCTGGGTCACGGTGACTTCGCCGGGCACGGAGCTCGACGCGGCCGAGCGCGGCATCGGCTGTCTCGGCGTCGCCGCGGCGAGCTTCAAGGAGCAGGAGCGGCGCACCGCCGAGTACCGCCGGCGCATCGCGGACTGCACGCCGATCGGCGCGATCAACTCACAGGTCGCGACCTTGAACTTCCTGTACTGCCACGAGGACCCCGCCGAGGCGGCGCGCACGGGGCTCGGCATGCTCGGGCTCTTCGGGCAAGCGAACGCGCAGCTCCTGTTCACGCGCGA
>DATFUE010000265.1:0-4592 GCA_035261165.1 Myxococcota bacterium | reverse complement strand
ACAGCGCGAGGAGCGCCATCGCGAAGTTCGCCGCCGGGCCCGCGAGCGCCATCCACGCGGCGCGCCGGGGATACTGCTCTTCCCACTGCGGATCGAAGGGCGTGCTCGCCCAGCCCATCGGAAAGCCGCGCGTGAACACGGTCAACACGGGGATCACCACCATGCCGAACGGCTCGCGGCGCATGTGCGGAATCGGATTCAGAGTGACTTGTCCGCCGAGATAGGCGGTTCCATCCCCCCCGAGATACGCGACCCAGGCGTGCGCCGCCTCGTGCGTGGTCACGGAGATCACGAACACGATCAGCCAGACGAGCGACTCGAGGTTGATCACCGGAACCAGCCCTCGCGCTGGGCGAGACCTTCCTCGAGCAGCAGCGCGATCTCGTCCTTCACGCGCGCGACGTGGCGGGAGATGGTCTCGTCGTCGTCGTTCGGATCGCCCTCGAGGCGAATCGGATCGCCGAAGTGCAGCCGGTACTTCACCGGCAGCGGCAAGAAGCCGAGCAGGCCGAGCCACGGGAAGAACCAGGTGACTGGAAACGCCGGCGCGCCGATCAGCCGCGCCAGGCGCTTGGAGTCGACGAGCCCCGGACTCTGTTCTTCGGAGCCCACGATGCCCACCGGCACGATCGGCGTCTTGGTCTGCAGGGCGAGCCGCGCGAAGCCCGTGCCGAAGCGCTGCAGCTTGTAGCGCTCGCTGAACGGCTTGATGAAGCCGCGCGAGCCCTCCGGAAACACCATGATCGCTTCCTCGTGCTCGAGCAGGCGCACGCAGTTCTCGGGCGTGCCGACCACCGCGCCCGCGCGGTGGATCATCTCGTTCCACCACGGGATGCGCGGCAGATAGAACTCCGACATCGCACGCACGAAGCGCGGCGGCTCCGCCTCGAGCAGCATCGCCGTCGAGAGCATCGCGCCGTCGATGGGCAGCGTATTGCCGGCGTGGTTGGCGATCAGCAGCACCCGCCCGTCCGGCACCTTCTCGATCCCGTGCGTCTCGACCCGGAAGTAGTTCCGGTACAGGAACGCCGCGACCGTGCCCGCCCGCTGCGCGAACTGCAGACTCGCGCCGAACGGATCGAAGCCGTACTCGTTCATGTGCGTCGGCGTGCGCGCGAGCCGGTCCTCGACTTCCTCGGCCAACGAGCGCAGCGAGAGCGGCAGCGGCAAATCCATGAGTCCCTATCATCGTCGCTCCGGGCCCATACCTCAATGGATCGAGGAGTCCCCATGCTGACGCTCTACCTCGCACCCGGGGCGAGCTCGATGGCGCCCCACATCGCCCTGCACGAGGTCGGTGCGCCGTTCGAGAGCCGTCCGATCTCGCTCGCCAGGCACGAGAACCGCGCGCCCGCCTATCTCGCGCTGAATCCCCAGGGCACGGTGCCGACGCTCTCGATCGACGGCCGCTCACTGACTGAGGTCGCCGCGATCCTGTTCTATCTGGCGCGGCGCTTCCCCGACGCGCGTCTCTGGCCCGAGGGCGACCTCGAAGCCGAGGCCCAGGCGATCTCGTGGATGTCGTTCATCGCTTCGACCCTGCACCCCGCGCGGCGCCAGGGGATCGACCACGCGCGCACCGTGTATGGCGTCGCGGACCGCCGGCTGGGAAGTCGCGACTGGGCGATCGGCAGCTACTCGGTCGCCGACATCCACCTGTTCCGCCTCTACTGGCGCTTCCGCAACTCACTGCAGCCGGCCGCGAGCGAGTTCCCGAACCTGTCGGCGCACTACGAGCGCATGATGCTGCGCCCCGCGGTGCGCCGGACCTGCGAGATCGAGGCGGCGATCGGCTACGAGCTGCCGGCGTAGCCTCATATCGGCTATTGCATCCGCTCCTCGTACTCCCGCTCGAAACGCAGGACACGCGGCCAGAACGGTTGCGGCACCTCGCCGCGCAATCGCTCCTCGAGCACGCCGAGGTGCGAGTGCCAGCCGGCGGACGTCTCGACCCTGTCGCTGCGCTTGGCCAGGCGCCGGTGCGTGAGGGTGAGCTGAACCTCTCGGCCCTTCGGCTCGAGCTCGAAGCTGACCTCCGAGTCCTCCGCCCAGGTGATCGCCAGCACGCGCGGCGCCTCGAAGCGAATGACTCGCCCGACGGCCGTGATCGGGCCGTCCTGCATCGCCTTCCACTTCTCGGGCGGCCTCTCGCCGTAGGGTGTGAGATTCTGGTGGTCGAAGTGGAGAGTGACTTTTCCGCCCACGCGCGGCTCGAGCTCACCGCTCGCGAGCCAGGTCCCGCGGAGCTCCGATTCGACCAGATGCGACCACACGCGCTCGATCGGTCCCGGCAGTACGCGCACGAAGCGAACGCTACCCGTCTCGATCAATTCTCCGTACTCAGTCATCGCCTTCTCCTCGTCGGTTTGCGCAGCTGGCGCTCGAGGGCGTCGAGCTTGCGCGTCCAGAAGCGCCGCACGTTCGCGAGCCAGGCGTCGATCGCGTCGAGCCCCACGGAGTCGAGCGCGTAGATCCGGCGCTGCGCGTCGACGCGCACCTGCACCAGGCCCGCGTCGCGCAGCGCCTTCAGGTGCTGCGAGATCGCCGGCGCGCTGACGTCGAACTCGCCGACGATTTCGCCCGCGGAACGCTCGCCCTTCGCGAGCAGCTCCACGATGCGCCTGCGCGTCGGGTCGGCCAGAGCCACGAACGACTGCATGGCCGCATCATGCAACGTTCACTTAAATAAGTCAATTCTTAAATAAGGCCCGCTCGGCAGGCATTCGCGAAGTCCGCGATTCAAAACTAGAATCCCGCACCACGCGCCCGTAGCTCAATGGATAGAGCATCTGACTTCGGATCAGAGGGTTGGGGGTTCGAGTCCCTCCGGGCGCGCCAGGCTGAACGGTTTCGAGACAGCGACAAGGATGGGGGAGGGAGAGGTCGGTGAGAGCGCGAGTCATTGCGGTCGTGGCGCTGTTCGCGCTGGCGGCGTGTGGGCCGAGCGAGAAGACGAAGCCGCCCGCGCCCGAAGCGCGGCCGGCCCAGAAGGGCGAGTCGCCGGCGCTCGCCGCCGGAGATGTGCGGGTCGAGGTGCGCGACGGGCGTGTCACCATCGTGTGTCACGACGCACCGCGCGGTCTCGTCGTCGAGAAGCTCGCCCGCGAGGGCAGCTTCCAGCTCGCGGGTGACCTCGACTCCGCGCCGACGACCCTGAACCTCGACGAGGTCCCGATGGACCAGGTGCTCCCGGCGTTGCTCGCGGGCGCGTCGTATCGCGCGCAGTGGCGCTTCGACAAGGACCAGAATCGACATCTGCTCGCGAAGCTCGAGCTCGGCGAGGTCCCCGGCGCGGCTCAGGCCGGTCGCAAGCCGAAGATCGGCGAAGCGCTGCGCGAGCGGATCCGCGCGATGCGCGACAAGCAGCCGAGCGAGAAACAGAAGGCCGAGGCCGCGGCGCGGCGCGAGGAGCGCGCGCGCACGCAGGCTGACGCGCTAGAGGAGCTGCGCAGCAGCAATCCGGAGATGCGGATGGAGGCCGCGGCGGACATCGACCCCGAAGGTCCGGCGCTGGGGAGCCTGATGGAGACACTGGCGTCCGACGCCGACCCGCGGGTGCGCGCGAAGGTCGCGGAGCAGCTCGCCGACGCGGACGGCTGCGTCGCGTCGATGGGCCTGGTCAACGCGACCGGTGACCCCGATCCGCAGGTGCGCTGCAAGGCCTGGCAGTCACTCGAGATGAACTGCGACGAATCGATGCTGCCGAGCATGCAGCCAAAGTGCGCGAACGAGACGGACGCGAAGGTCCGCGAGTGTTGCACCGGCACGCTCGAGATGTGCGAGTAGCGCGCGTGTAGCATGACGGCCCGCGGGCGCTTCGAGTTCTGGATCGACCGCGGCGGGACCTTCACCGACTGCATCGCGCGGGATCCCGAGAGCGGGGCTCTGCGCGTCGCGAAGCGGCTCTCGTCCGAGCGCGCGCCGCTCGACGCGATCCGCGAGCTGCTCGGGATCGGGCCCGGAGCGGCGATTCCGCCCTGCGACGTGCGCATGGGCACGACCCTGGCCACCAACGCGCTGCTGGAGCGCAAGGGCGCGGGGTTCGCCCTCGCGATCACACGCGGCTTCCGCGACCTGCTCGCGATCGGAACGCAGGCGAGGCCGAAGCTCTTCGAGCTCGCGATCCGCAAGCCCGAGCTCCTGTACCGCGAGGTGCTGGAGGTCGACGCGCGCGCGGGCGCGGGCGGCGAGATACTGGCGCGCCCCGAGCCGGCGAAGCTGCGAGGCGAGCTCGCGCGGCTGCGGGCTTCGGGTCTTTCGAGCCTCGCGGTGGTCGTGCTGCACGCGTATCGCGGCGGCGAGCTCGAGCGCGAGATCGGTGCGCTGGCGGCGGAGGTCGGCTTCGCGCACGTCGCCCTGTCCCACGAGGTCGCGCCCGAGATGGGACTGCTGGCGCGCGGCGACACCGCGTGTGTCGATGCATATCTCACGCCGCTGTTGCGCGAGTACGTCGCGGAGCTGCGCCGCGAGCTGCCCGGCAGCACGCTGCGCATCATGCAATCCAGCGGCGGACTCACCAGCGCCGACCACTTCCGCGGTCCGCACGCGATCCTCTCCGGACCGGCGGGCGGCGTCGTGGCGTGCGCGCACGT
>DATFUE010000264.1:0-6518 GCA_035261165.1 Myxococcota bacterium | reverse complement strand
CACGACCGCTACGCCGGTCGCCTGCCGCCGGCGCGCGTCGCGGAGCTCCTGGCACGCGCCCGCGGGCCGCTCGGCGAGAGCCGCGAGTATCTCGAGCGGACGGTGGCCGAGCTCGAGCGCCACGGCGCGCGGGACGGCGCGATGCACGCCCTGCTCCGCGCCGTGCGCGCGCTCGGTTAGGGTAGACTGGTGCCATGCCCGCCCCCCTGTTCGCGTGGCTCGCCGCGTGTGCGTTCGCGGCGGCCGGAGAGCCGAACTTGCCGCCGGTCGGCGCAGCCCCGTGCGTAGCCTGCCGTGCGCCCGCCAGCGATCCGCGCAGCGCATTCTCCCCACAGGAGTGGGAGGTGCTCCAGGAGGGCGGCGTCTGGCGCGCGCCCGCCGTGCCCCGCAGCGTGTCGGCCGCGGACCCGTCGTCCGACTCGGCGGCCGCATCGCTGGTGCCGCGCCCGCCGCGCGAGGTCTGGGCGGTGCTCACCGACTTCGAGCGCTGGCCGGAGTTCATGCCGCTGCTCCGCGAGACACGGGTCGAGCGGCGCGAGGGGGCGCAGCTCTGGGTGGCGCAGAAGTTCAGCGTACTCTTCTACCCCATGCGACACACGACGGTGTACCAGCTCGACGCGAGCGACGGCCGCCTCGCGTGGCGGCTCGACCCCGACGCGCCGCACGACCTCGCCGCGAGCGAAGGTCACTGGGAGCTGATCGGCGTCGACGGCGGCAGCGCGACCCTGGTGCGCTACGAGGCCAAGGTGCGAGCCGGGCGCGCGGTGCCCGAGTTTCTCGAGCGCATGCTGCGAGAGCGCGCGCTCGGCCAGATGCTCGACGGCCTGCGCGGCGAAGTCCTGCGCCGCTTCCCGCAGAGCTGAGCGACAAGGCCGGCGTCGGATCAGCGGCCGGCGTTTCGGCGGGCGGCAAGGGATCTCCGTCTTCTCGACCCCGCTGGCGAAGAATGCGACGGCGAGGCTCGGGCCGCCCCGAGCCGAGCTTGCAAGCGGAGTGCGCAGTGAGCCTCAGGGGCTCCGCTCACCCGCGGAACTTCGAGAAGTCGGGTGGGCGCTTCTCGTTGAAGGCCGTGACTCCCTCGCGCGCCTCGGGGGTGGCCAGGAACAGGTCGAGTGAGTCGAAGGCGAGCTGGCCGATGCCCGCGATCGCCTCGCTGTCGGCGTTGAACGAGTGCTTCAGGATCTTCAGCGCGGTGGGACTCTTCGCCAGCATCTCATCCGCCCAACGGCGCACCTCGGCGCGCAGCTCCCCCTTGGGCACGACGCGATTCACCAGGCCCCAGCGCTCCATGGTCGCGGCGTCGTACTGGCGGCACAGGTACCAGACCTCACGCGCCCGCTTCTCGCCCAGGATGCGCGCGAGATACGCGCTGCCGAAGCCGGCGTCGAAGGAGCCGACTCGGGGCCCGGCCTGGCCGAAGCGCGCGTGCTCTGCGGCGATGGTCAGGTCGCAGAGCACGTGGAGTACATGGCCGCCGCCGATCGCGACGCCGTTCACCATCGCGATCACCGGCTTGGGGATGTCGCGGATCAGGCGGTGCAGTGTCTCGACCTCGAACAAGCCCGTCTCGGTCGGGCCGTAGTCGCCGGTCTCGCTGCGCTGCTTCTGATCGCCGCCCGCGCAGAACGCGTTCTCGCCCTCGCCCGTGAGCACGCAGACGCCGACGTCCGGGCTCGCCCACGCCGCCTTGAAGCAGCGGACGAGCTCGTCGACGGTGCGACCCCGGAAGGCGTTGTAGCGCTCGGGCCGCGCGATCGTGATCCACGCGACGCCGCGCTCCACCTCGAAGCGCACGTCCGACAGCTCGCGAAGTTCCATCGGGTCTCCTTCGCGCGCGATTATCGCTCGCCGAGGCGCGCGAGTGCGTCCCGCGCCGCGCGCGCGTAGGGGGAGCCCGGCGGCTGCTGCGCGAGCAGCAGCTGGAGATCCGCGCGCGCCTCGGCGCTCCGGCCCAGCGACTCGAACGCCGCGGCGCGGTTGATGCGCGCGTTGGGCAGCTTCGGCTGGCCAGCGAGCGCGCGGTCGAGCAATGCGAGCGCGCGCGTCGCATCGCCGCTGCGCAGCAGCGCCGCCGCGAGATTCGCGGCGATGCTCGCGTCGTCGGGGCGGGCGGCGAGCGCGCGCTCGTACAGGGGAATCGCGGCGCGCGCCGCGCCCTCGCCCAGCAGCCGGTTCGCGAGATTGTTGTTGGCGTCGGGCTGATTCTGGTCCAGCTCGAGCGCGCGCCGGTACTCCTCCTCCGCGGCCTGCGCGCGGCCCAGCGCATCGAGGACGATCCCGCGCCCGGCGTGCGCGTCGGCGAGCTGCGGCGAGAGGGCGATGGCCCGTTCGTAGCCGACCAGGGCGCGCGCGTTCTCGCCGCCCGCGCGCAGCGCGTCGGCGAGGCGCGAGTGCGCGAGTCCGCTGCCCGGCATTCGCGCGACCGCGGCCTCGAACTCGGTCTGCGCCTCGGCCAGCCGCCCTGCCTGCAGCAGCTCGCCACCGACACTCAAATGTGTCATGCCCGGATTCCTCGCGTCGCCGAGCGGCCAGTTCGAGACGACCGCGGCCGCGAGCCCCGCGAGCGCGAGACCGGCCGCGGCACGCGCGCGCTTCCCGCTTCGCGCGGCGTCCCACAGCGCGAGCGCGCCCGCCGCGGACAGCGGCATGAGCACGGGCACGAGCGCGTGGCGATAGCGCGCGAACACGAAGAACAGCGCGACGCTCGCGACGAGCGCGAGCGCCGTCGCGGGCAGGAGCCAGAGCCGCCGCCACTCGCGCCGTCGCGCGAGGGCGCCGACGACGGCGAGCGGTGCGAGCACCCCGAAGTTCATCGGCCAGAACAGCGCGCGCAGCAGCAGTGACTCCTCGGTGTAGGCCTCGATGCCCTCGGTGTCGGGCAGCTCGCGCGCGTTCAGAGCCAGAAACACCTTGCGCGCGAGCTGTCTCAGCCAGTCGAGCGGCTGCGCGCGCACGTAGGCGAGCGCGCGGTCGCGCCAGTAGTCCGAGACTTCGGCCGGCGTGAGCTCGCGCCCGAGCGCCTCGACGGCGAGCGCGCGCGCGTCCTCGCGCTCGTAGCGCGCGCTGCCGCGGCCGGGTCGCAGCGGCTCGTAGCGCCCGGTCGCGCCGGGGTGATTGCCGATCCACAAGTTGGGCCCTAGCTGCGAGGTCGTGACCAGGAAGCGCCCGCCGAGCGCCTGATTGCGCAAGCCGACCGGCGCGAGCACGAGCGCGAGGCCGAGCCCGAGCGCAAGCGGCGCGAGCGCGCGGCGCAGCGGCGAGGCCGCGCCCGGAAACGCCGCGAGCCAGACGGCCAGCAGCGGCGCGAGCACGAGCGCGTTCTCGCGCGAGAGCCCGAGCAGCCCGAGCAGCGCGCCCGCGCCCAGCGCGCGACCTACACCCGGCGGTGTCACGACGCCCGAGAGCACGAGCAAGAGCGCCGAGAGCAGGAACGAGTCGAGCGCGGGCTTCTGGATCAGCCCGTCGAAGTAGATCGCCGGCGCGTACAGCGCGAGCCCGATCCCCGCGGCGAGCCCGGCGGCGCGCCCGAGGAAGCGCTCCGCAGCGCGCCCGAGCAGCACGCAGGCGAGCGAGCCCAGGAGCGCCTGCACCAGCCGCGGCCCCCACGTCTCCGAGCCGGTCGCGCGCAGGACGACGGCCAGGAAGTACGGGTAGAGCGGCGCCTGGTAGAAGACCTCGCGCCCGAACCAATCGCCGCCCGCGATCGCACGCGCCCACTCGAGATAGGCGCGGGCATCACCGACCGGTGTCGAGAACAGCAGCGTGTCTCGCCACTCCGCGAGATAAGCGAGCCGCAGCGCGAGCGCGAGCAGGAAGACGGCCGCCCAGGTTGCCCGTCGGCGCTGTCCGCTCAAGTCCGCTCCCGGGCATTCCGAAGAGACTCCCGAGCCAGAGCGGAGACGCGCGCCGCCGCAAGCAGCGGCAGTCGCGCAGGTCCGTTCCTCGAAAAGAGCAAACCCGCCGAAAGGCGGCGACGCAAAGCCAGTGCCCTTCCCCGGGTGAACCCGGATGGGTCGAACGGCTGCCGAAGGGAACCGCGATGATCCGCCGCCCGCGCCACGCGCTGCGCGTCCTCTGGCTCGCGCTCGCGCTGTGCGCCCCGAGCCTCGCGGCCGCCGACGGTCTCCCGCGCCAGCGCGTGATCGTGAAGCTCGACGTGAACGCCCTGCCCGAGGCGTGGCTCCGTGACGCCCGCGATGTGCGGGCGCAGCGCGATGCGATTCTGCTGGCGCAATTCGACCTCTACACCGAGCTGCTGGGCAGCGACGTCGAGCTCACGCAAGTCTACGAGACCATCCCCTACATGGCGCTCGACGTCTCGCAGGAGGCCATGCTCGCGCTGGCACAGAGCCCCCTCGTGCAGGTGATCAACGGCGACGCGTTCTCGGCACCGGACCTGGCCGAGAGCGCGCCGCTGGTCGGCGCTCCGCAGGCGTGGGCGGCCGGGATCGATGGCCGGGGCGCCGCGATCGCGGTGCTCGACACGGGCGTGGACGCGAGTCACCCGTTCCTCGCCGGCAAGGTCGTGTCCGAGGCTTGCTTCTCCGCGAACGGCAGCTGCCCGAATCACGCGACCTCCGCGGTCGGCCCGGGCAGCGCCGTGCCCTGCTCCTTCGCTCCCGAGTGCATTCACGGCACCCACGTCGCGGGCATCGCCGCGGGCGCGGGCTCGAGCTCCTCGGGCATCGCCCGCGGCGCGGCGCTGATCGCGATCCAGGTCTTCTCGCGCTTCACCGGCTCGTACTGCGGCGGCGCCCCGGCCTGCGCGCTGTCGTACGTGTCCGATCAGGTGGCCGCGCTCGAGCACGTGTACGAGCTGCGCGCGAGCCTCGACGTCGCGGCCGTCAACCTGTCACTCGGCGGCGGGCGCTACGACAGTACCTCGGGCTGTGACTCGGCAAATTCCGCGATGAAGGCCGCGATCGACAACCTGCGGGGCGCGGGCGTCGCGACCGTCGTCGCGGCCGGCAACTCGGGCTATGCCAACTCGCTTTCTGCGCCCGGCTGCATCTCTTCGGCGGTGAGCGTCGGCGCGACGACCAAGGGCGACGCCGTCGCGAGTTACTCGAACTCGGCCTCGTTCCTCAAGCTGCTCGCGCCCGGCAGCTCGATCCGCTCGTCGATCCCGAACGGCATGTACGCCTCGATGAGCGGCACCTCGATGGCGACCCCGCACGTGGCGGGCGCGTTCGCGCTGCTGCACCAGGCCGACCCGAGCGCCACGGTCGACGCGATCCTCGCGCGCCTGCGCGCGACCGGCCGCAGCGTCGCGGACGCGCGCAACGGCCGGGCCTTCCTGCGCATCGCGCTGGTCGCGGCGCTCGACGGCTGGGGCGCCGGGCCGAGCATCTCACTCACCTCGCTCGACGCCGGTGGCAGCGTGATCGGCGGCGACCGCGTGACGCTGACTTGGACCAAGAGCGCAGCCGTCACACGGACCGCGCTCTACTTCTCGCGCGACGGCGGGCGCAGCTGGAAGCGGATCGCGCCGAGGGTCGCGGGCGGGCAGTTCGTCTGGAAGTCACCGAAGGTGAAGAACGCCGTCGCGACCTGCCGCGTGAAGGTCGTGGCGGTGGACGCCGGCGGGAGCGCGGTCGCGGCCGACGCGTCGCGGCTGGACTTCCGCCTGGAGCCGCGCCCGGGAACGTGACTCGGAGCGAAGGGGGGCTGTGCTACGCTCCGGCGCGAGAGATGGCCTCCCCGCTCGACCCCGCTCGCTCACTGCCGCTGCTCGTCGACCGGCGGGCGCGCCCGCTGCACGACCTGCGCATCTCGGTCACCGATCGCTGCAACTTCCGTTGCCCGTACTGCATGCCGGCGGAGATCTACGGCGAGCGCTACGCGTTCCTGCCCAAGCACGAGATCCTCTCCTTCGAGGAGATCGAGCGACTCGCGCGCATCTTCGTCGAGCTCGGCGTGGCGAAGCTGCGCATCACCGGCGGCGAGCCGCTGTTGCGCGCGCAGCTTTCACGGCTGATCGCGCGACTCGCCGAGCTCCCGGGCGCGCCCGATCTCGCGCTCACCACGAACGGCTATCTGCTCGCCGAGCAGGCCGAGGGTCTCGCGGATGCGGGCCTGCGCAGGATCACGGTGAGTCTCGATTCGCTCGACCCCGGCGTCTTCGGCCGCATGAACGGCAAGAACTTTCCGGTCGAGCGCGTGCTCGCTGGAATTGCGGCCGCCGACCGCGCGCGCCTCGCGCCGATCAAGCTCAACTGCGTCGTGCAGCGCGGCGTGAACGACCACACGATTCTCGAGCTCGCCGCGCGCTTTCGCGGCACCGGCACGATCGTGCGCTTCATCGAGTTCATGGATGTCGGCACGTTGAATCACTGGAACCAGGGCGACGTGCTCTCGGCGCGCGAGATCCGCGACCAGATCCACGCCGCGTTTCCGCTCGAGCCGCTCGCCGCCGGCTACCGCGGCGAGGTCGCCAACCGCTACCGCTACGCGGACGGCGCGGGCGAGATCGGCATCATCGCCTCGGTGACTCAGCCGTTCTGCGGCGACTGCACGCG
>DATFUE010000263.1:0-8221 GCA_035261165.1 Myxococcota bacterium | reverse complement strand
GCCGCCGAAGGCGTACAGCAGCACCGTGCTCGGCTCGGGGATCGGGCTCGTGTGCCCGAAGAAGAGCTGGTCCTGTCTGGTCGGGCTCACCGCCCAGATCGCGCTCGTCTGGTAGTTCGCGAGGTCGGCGGCGCTCAGCTGCCCGAGGAACTCGCGCGACAGGTTCATCACACCATCGCTCGCGCCGCCCTTGGCCAGTGAGAACTCACCGCTGTAGAGATCGTAGTTGCCCGGTGTCTCTGAAACGACCTCCCAGACCGAGACCTGCAGCGCCGCGATCACGGTCTCTTTGGTCACACCGAACGCGAAGCTGTCGCCGGCCGGATGCAGCAGCGTGCTGACCTGCGGCTGGAACGTGTCGACGAGCCAGGCCGCGCGAGTTATCGCGTCGGACGTCGCGGGCGAGCGCATGTCCCAGCCGGTCGTCGTGCCGACGCCGATCGTCTGCGCGAGGTCCACGCAGTATCCGAAGCCGGAGTCGTTGGTGGTCGCGATGTTGAGCTGCGCGGTCGCGACGCCGCCCGTGTGGGCGGCCGAGATCACGCTGACCGACTCGCCGAGCGTCCAGCCGGTCACCGCGAGGCTCGCGGCCGAGGCGTCGCCCGCCGCCGCGATCAGACACAGAATTGTGGAGGTCACCCAGAGACGCAGCGAGAGCGAGGTATTCATCGAGCGCGGAAGTTTGCAACGCGCGTGCCGCGCCGGGAAGCGCGCTGCGGCCCCCGCACGGGGACGCGCGGAAAAGCCACGGATGGAGCTGCGCGCAAGTTGCGGGGCCGCTGCCGATACGAGGGAAACATTATGGCGTCTACACCGGAGCCCGAGGCAGCCGAGCTCGCGACGCTCGTGGCGGGCATGGCGCACGAGATCAACAACCCGATCAGCTACGTGATCGGGAACCTGAACGAGCTCGCGGTGATCTCCGCGACGCTGGTGGACACGTTGGCGCGCTATCGCGACGCGCTGCGCGCCGTGGGCGGTGACTCGGCGGCGGCGCGCATCGCCGAGGTCGAGATGAAGCTGCACGAGCTCGGCGGCTTCGCGCTCGCCGAGGAGCTGCTTGCCGACGCCTCCGAGGGCGCGCACCGGATCCGCGATCTGGTGCGCGACCTGCTCTCGGTTTCGCGCTCCACGCACATCGTGTCCGTGCCGCTGCGCATCGACGAGGTGCTCGACCAGACTCTGCGCCTGGTCGCGCGCTCCCTGGCCGCGCGAGCGGAGCTGGTGCGCGACTTCTCCGCGGCGCGCACCGTATTCGGGGACCCGGCGCGGCTCGGCCAGGTGTTCCTGAACCTCTTGACCAACGCGATCGACGCCTGCGCCGCCGCGCCCGAGCGCGCGCACCGCATAAAGGTGCGCACGCGCGACCTCGCGCGCGCAGTGCGGGTCGAGATCGACGACAGCGGCGCGGGCATCGAGCCCGGCGCGCGCGCGCGCGTGTTCGCGCCGTTCGTCACCACGAAGCCGGCCGGGGCGGGGACCGGGCTCGGGCTCTACGTCTCGCGCCGCATCGTCGCCGCGCACCGCGGCGAGATCGGCTTCGAGGCCCTGCCGGGGGGCGGGACGCGCTTCTGGGTGGAGCTGCCCGCGATCCCCGCGGCGAAATGAGTCAGTCGCTCTCCGCGCCGCGCCAGAACGGGAAGAAGTTGAACCACTGGTAGGGCGTCTCGATGCAGCCCTGCTCGAGGAGCCCCGCGAATTGCTGCGCGAGCTGTTCGGCGTGCTTTGCGCGCTCGCTGCGCGGCACGACGCCGGGCGGCGCGAAGGCCCGCGTGCGCGCCACGTAGCGCCCCGGCCCGGTGCGCACGCAAGTCGTGAGCAGCATCGGGCAACCGAGCACGCCCTGCAGCAGATAGGGCCCGAGCGGCAGCCGCGCCTGTCGCCCGAGGAACGACACCGACACTGTTCGGTGTTGCTCGGAGGGCCAGATGCGATCGCCCAGGATGCCGACGAACTCGCCGCGCGCGAGCGCGGCGCGCATCTCGAACGCGGTCGTGAGGGAGCCCGGCTCGACCCGGATCAGGCGCAGCTCGCGACCGGCCTGCAGCCGTTCGAAGAACGAGTTGATGCGCTGCGCGTGGCGCGTGAACATCAGCACGTTCAGCGTGATGCCCGTCTGCGCCGAGAGCTCGCGCAGCATGTCGAAGCTGCCCAGGTGCGAGCTGAGCAAGATGGCGCCGCGCCCCTCGCGCACGAGCGCGTCGACGAGCTCGCGGTCGCTGTTTTCGATCGCAATGCTATCGACGTTTCCGCTCCACAGGATCATCCGGTCGAGCAGGTTCTCCGCGAACGCAAAGAGATGCCGGAAGACATGGCGCAGCCGGGGCCGCGCGCCGAGCCGGGCGCGCCCTTCCGGCGTCGCCCAGAGCGCGCGCAGATACTCGAGCGAGGCGCGCCGCGCGCTGCGGCCCGTCACGAAGAAGTACGTCACGATCGGGACCAGCAGCGCCACGGACGCGCGGCGGCCGAAGATCCGGTACCAGCCGCGCAGCAGGAACAGCGCGCGCACCGACCCGCGCTCCGCCATGCTGGCCCATGTGCTCTGCTCGCCCACCTTGCGTCTCCGTAGCGAAGCGCGCGCGAGTATGCACGAAGCGGCCCCGCCCGGGTCGGCTCGCGTCGGCTATGCTCGGGCGAATGGCGGTCCTGCAGGCGCTGGTCGTCGTCGCGTACCCGGTCACGGTGTATTTCGCGCTCGGGGTCGCCTCGCCGCGCGCGGTCGCGCTCTGCACTCTCGCGCTCCTGGCCGCACGCCTGGCCGTGATCAGTCCCGAGCGGCTCGCGGCGTTCGCGCGCGTCTTCGCGCCGATCGCGGTCGCGTACGCGGCCACGAGCCTCGCCTCGCTCGTCTGGGACGATCCGCTCGGTCTCTTGCTCGCGCCCGCGGTCTTCGACTTCGCGCTGCTCGCGGTCTTCGCCGCGTCGTTCGCACAGCGTGAGACCGTGGTCGAGGCGCTCGCGCGCGCCCAGGTCGGGACGCTCGGCGCGGAGGAGCACGCCTACTGCCGCCGCGTGACCGCGGTGTGGTGCGTCTTCTTCTTCGCGAACGGCGCGGTCAGCGGGTTTCTGGCCCTCGCCGGCTCGCGCGAGAGCTGGGCGCTCTACACCGGAGTCATCGCGTACCTGTGCATGGGCGCGCTGTTCGCCGCCGAGTATGTGTACCGGCACTGGCGCTTCCGCCGCTACGTCGGCGCCCCGACCGACACGCTCCTGCGCCGGCTGTTCCCGCCGAGGGCGCCGTGATGGCCGGGCCTCGCTCGGCTGAGCACGCGCGCCTCGAGACTTCGCGCGCAGAGAGCGCGGGTGAGTGGAAGCGGCTCGGGCCGTACGTCAGCGAGCGCGAATGGGGCACCGTGCGCGAGGACTACAGCGCGGACGGCCGGGCCTGGGAGTATTTCCCGCACGATCACGCGCGCTCCCGGGCGTACCGCTGGAGCGAGGATGGGCTCGCCGGGATCTGCGACCTCGAGCAGCGCATGTGTCTCGCGCTCGCGTTCTGGAACGGCCGCGATCCGATCCTGAAGGAGCGCATCTTCGGTCTCACCGGCAACGAGGGCAACCACGGCGAGGATGCCAAGGAGTATTGGTGGTACGTCGACGCGACGCCGACGTCGTCGTGGCTGCACTGGCGCTATCACTACCCACAGGCCGAGTTCCCCTACGCGCGCCTGCGCCAGGAGAACGCGCGGCGCGGCAAGCGGGACCGCGAGTTCGAGCTCGTCGACACCGGCGTCTTCGCCGAGGATCGCTACTGGCAGATCGAGGCGCAGTACGCGAAGGCGGCGCCGGACGACGTGTGTCTGCGGCTGCGGATTCGCAACGCGGGCCCGGACGCGGCGGAGCTGCACGTCCTGCCGACGCTCTGGTTCCGCAATCGCTGGTCGTGGGACCCGGGCAGCCCGCGGCCCCAGCTCCGTGCCGACCCGACGCCCGATGCCGAGCTCGGCAGCGTGAGCGCCATCGCGCAGGAGGGCCGGCTCGGCACTTGGCGGCTCTCGGCGGGACCGCACCCGGACGGACGGGCGCCCGAGCTCTTGTTCTGCGAGAACGACACCAACCTGCGCCGCGTCTTCGGCGCCGGCCCGGAGGTGCCGTTCCCCAAGGACGGGATCAACGACCATGTGATCTCGGGCGCCGCGACGGTGAATCCGGCGAAGCGCGGCACGAAGCTGGCGTGTTGGTACCGAGTGACCGTGGCCGCGGGCGCGCAGGTCGAGCTGCGCCTCCGCCTGGCGCGCTCGAGCACGAGCGCGGCGCTCGACCTCGGCGCGGGCTTCGCGAGCACGCTCGCGGAACGCGAGCGCGACGCCGACGCGTATCACGCCGCGCTCACGCCCGCGGACGCGAGCGCCGACGAAGCGTCCGTGATGCGCCAGGCCTTCGCGGGGATGATCTGGAGCCAGCAGTTCTACCACTACGGCGTCGCCCGCTGGCTCGACGGAGACCCCGCGCAGCCGCCCCCGCCGGCGTCGAGGAAGTCGGGCCGCAACGCCAGCTGGCGTCACCTCAGCAACCGCGATGTGATCGCGATGCCCGACAAGTGGGAGTACCCCTGGTACGCATCCTGGGACGTCGCGTTCCACTGCGTGACCCTGGCCCTGCTCGATCCCGCGGCCGCGAAACACCAGCTGCTCCTGCTCTGCCGCGAGTGGTACATGCACCCGAACGGCCAGCTGCCCGCGTACGAGTGGTCGTTCGACGACGTGAACCCGCCCGTGCACGCCTGGGCCGTGCTCACGGTGTTCAACATCGACGGCGGGCGCGACTTCAACTTCCTGGCGAGTGCGTTCCACAAGCTGTTGATCAACTTCACCTGGTGGGTGAACCGCAAGGACACGTTCGGCGACAACATCTTCGAGGGCGGCTTCCTCGGCCTCGACAACATCGGCCCGATCGACCGCTCGGGCATGCCTGCGGGTGGGGTGCTCGAGCAGTCCGACGGCACCGCGTGGATGGCGAAGTTCTGCCTCAACATGCTCGAGATCTCGCTGCGACTCGCCAATCGCGACCGCGCCTACGAAGGGGTCGCGGTGAAGTTCTTCGAGCACTTCGCTTCGATCGCGACCGCGATGGAGGAGCTCTGGGACGAGCAGGATGGTTTCTACTACGACCGACTGCGCTGCAGCGACGGCTCGATCCTGCCGCTGCGCGCCCGCTCCATGGTGGGACTCCTGCCGCTGTTTGCGGGGGTGCGTCTCCCGGCGCATCTCTGGGAGCAGCTCTCGGACTTCCGCAAGCACACGGGCTGGTTCTTGCGGAACCGGCCGGAGCAGTCAGCGTTCCTGCACTACCACGCCGTGAACGGTCGCCCCGGGCTGATCGCGCTGGTCGACGAGACGCGCCTGCGCCGGCTGCTCGAGCGCATGCTCGACCCGGAGGAGTTCCTCTCGCCCTATGGGCTGCGCTCGCTCTCGCGCTACCACCGCGAACACCCGCTCGTGCTCACGCTCGGCGGCCACGAGGCGCGGCTCGACTACGAGCCGGCGGAGTCCATGACGCCGCTCTTCGGCGGCAACTCCAACTGGCGCGGCCCGGTCTGGTTCCCGCTGAACTTCGTGGCGCTCGAGTCACTCCGCAACCTGCACGCGGCGCTCGGCGAGCGCTTCACCGTCGAGCTGCCGACCGGCTCCGGCGTGAAGGCGAACCTGGGCGAGGTCGCGAACGAGCTCGAGCGCCGGCTAGTCCGGCTGTTCCTGCTCGACGCGAAGGGACACCGCCCGGTGTACGGAGAGAACGCGCTCTTCCAGCGCGACCCGGCCTGGCGCGACCACGTCCCCTTCCACGAGTACTTCCACGGCGACACGGGCGAGGGGCTCGGCGCCTCGCACCAGACCGGCTGGACGGCGCTCGCGGCCGTGCTGATCGCGCGCCGGGTCGAGAGACTCCCCGTGACATAATGTCGCCCGGCGCCGCCGTGCGCGGGAGGACTGAACGTGGACGCCGAGCGAACGCGGCTCGAGGAAGCCCGAGCGGGGCGGCAGCCGTGGAAGAAGTGGGGGCCCTATCTCAGCGAACGCCAATGGGGAACGGTGCGCGAGGACTACAGCGAGACGGGCGAAGCCTGGGACTACTTCCCGCACGACCACGCCCGCTCTCGCGCGTACCGCTGGGGCGAGGACGGACTCGCGGGAGTCTCCGACGACCGACAGCTGCTCTGCTTCGCGCTCGCCCTGTGGAACGGCCGCGACCCCATCCTGAAGGAGCGGCTCTTCGGCCTGACGAACAGCGAGGGCAACCACGGCGAGGACGTGAAGGAGTACTACTTCTATCTCGACTCGACGCCGACTCACTCGTACATGAAGTACCTGTACAAGTATCCGCAGTCGGCGTTTCCGTACGACGACCTGGTGGCGACCAATCGCAGCCGCGGGCGCCACGAGCCCGAATACGAGCTGCTCGACACCGGCGTTTTCGACGCCGACCGCTACTTCGACGTGTTCGTCGAGTACGCGAAGGCCGCCCCCGAGGACCTGCTGATCCAGATCACCGTCGCCAACCGCGGCCCCGAGGCGGCGGTGCTCGAGGTATTGCCGACGCTCTGGTTCCGCAACGTCTGGTCCTGGGGCGGCAGCGCTGCGCGGCCGCTGCTGCGGCGGGCCGCAGCTGGCGAAGCCGTGATCGCGGCCGCGCATCCGGAGCTCGGAGAGCGCTTCCTGTTCGCCGAGCGCGCGGCCGAGCTGTTGTTCACCGAGAACGAGACGAACCACGAGCGCTTGTCCGGCGGGCGCAACCGCGTGCCGCAGGTCAAGGACGCGATCGACGCGTACGTCGTCCACGGCCGGAAGGAGGCGGTGAACCCCGAGCAGTGCGGGACGAAGGCGTCGGCGCGGTACTCACTCAGGGTGCGCGCGGGGGAATCCGAGACACTCCGCCTGCGGCTCAGCGATGTGGCGCCGAGCGCGCGCTCGTCTCCGTTGGAGAAGGACTTCGACGGCGTGATGCAGGCGCGCCGCGAGGAGGCGGACGAGTTCTACGCGACGGTGATCCCGCCGGCACTCGATGCCGAGGCCGCGAGCGTGATGCGCCAAGCGCTCGCCGGCATGCTCTGGTCCAAGCAGTTCTACAACTACGACGTCGACCGCTGGCTCACCGAGCACGGCGCCGATCCCTTCGCGCCGAAGCCCCGGGCGCACCGCAACGACCACTGGCACCACATGCAGAACGCCGACGTCATCTCGATGCCCGACAAGTGGGAGTACCCCTGGTACGCGGCCTGGGACCTGGCCTTCCACGTCCTCGCGCTCACCTTGGTGGACGAGGATTTCGGGAAGCAGCAGCTCGACCTGATGCTGCGCGGCGACTACCTGCACCCGAACGGCCAGCTCCCCGCCTACGAGTGGAACTTCAGCGACGTGAATCCGCCGGTGCACGCCTGGTCCGCGCTGTTCACGCACCGCCTCGCGAAGCTGCGCACCGGCAAGGGCGACATCGACTGGCTCGAACGGGCGTTCCACAAGCTCGCGCTCAATTTCACCTGGTGGGTGAACCGCAAGGACCGCGCCGGAAAGAACGTCTTCGAGGGCGGCTTTCTCGGCCTCGACAACATCGGCGTGTTCGACCGCAGCGCGCCGCTGCCGACGGGCGGGTACCTGGAGCAGGCCGACGGCACGGCGTGGATGGCGCTCTTCTCCCAGAACATGCTGGAGATGTCCATCGAGCTCACGCTGCAGCGGCCGGCGTACGCAGACATGTGTACGAAGTTTCTCGAGCACTTCCTCTGGATCGCCTCGTCGATGATGCACACCGGGGGCGACACCGGGATGTGGGACGAGGAGGACGGATTCTTCTACGACGTGCTCCAGACGCCGGACGGCCGCTCACAGCGGCTCAAGATCCGCTCGATGGTCGGCCTCTTGCCGCTGTGCGCTGTCACCGTTTTCGACCGCGAGCTGCGCGAGAGGCATCCGGAGTTCACCGAACGGCTGGCGCGTTTCATGGCGTCGCGCCCGGAGCTGACCCGCTTCATCCACGATCCGGCGCAGCCCGGTCAGGGCGGCCGGCTGCTGACGTCGATCCTGGACGAGACGCGGTTGCGCCGGGTGCTCGCCCGGATGCTGGACGAGAACGAGTTCTTGAGTCCCTACGGGATCCGCTCACTCTCTCGCTACCACGCCGAGCATCCCTACGTGTTTCGCGTGGGGGACGTCGAGCATCGCGTGCCGTATCTCCCGGCCGAGTCCGACAGCGGAGTGTTCGGCGGAAACTCGAACTGGCGCGGGCC
>DATFUE010000262.1:0-5932 GCA_035261165.1 Myxococcota bacterium | reverse complement strand
CTTCTGTGTGTGGAGCCAGGCGCCGGCCGCCAGGGCTGCAACGAGCACGCCGACGGCGAGCCCCATCAAGAGCGACGCCGCGTGCACGCCGCCGCGCTTCCGGACCGGAACCATCAAGGGGATTCGAATCGGCCGCGCGGGTGGCGCCGAGACCAGGGACGGGGAATCGAGCGACGCCGCGCGCCGCTCCGAAGCCGAACCCGCGCCGAATTCGAACGCGGGTGTTGCCGCGGCCGGAGTCGGGGCGCGAGGGGTCGGCGTGCGCTCCGCCGCTTGCGGAGGTGGCAGGGGCGGCAGCAACGGCTCCGGCTCGACCGGCTCATTGAGGTCCGCGAACGACGTCTCGGCGCCGAGATCTCCGGCGCGCGCGGGCTCGGACGGAACCGGCGTCTCGAACATCTGCGGCAGCGATGACGCCGAGTCATCCAGCGACGGTGCCCGGTCCGGGGCATCGCGCGCAGCCGTGAGCTCGGCGATCGCGGCGTCGATGGCGGCGCTCGAGTGAGTGATGGGGTTGGGCTCGAGATCCAGATCGGCCCCGAACACCTGACTCTCCGCCGGCTCCGCGATTTTCGCTTCGGGCTCCTCCGGCTCTTCGGCCAGCGTGAATTCCACCGGCGGCGTGAGAGACACGGATGGCTCGGGCTCGGGCTGCGGAGTGACTGACGGCAGGGGCGGCCGCGCGGGCAGCTCGAGCTCGAGCGCCACCTCCGGCACGGGCTCGCGCGCGTCCTCGTGGAAGGCTTCGGGCGGCACGTCGACGATCACGACCGTGGCGTTGTCCGGGCCGCCGTTCGTGTTCGCGCGGTCGACCAGGGTGCGCGCCGCCTCGGCGGGCGGATGACCGGCGAGCGCGGCCTTCAGCGAGCGCTCCGGAACGGGTACGTGGATGCCGTCGGAGCAGAGCATGAAGCGGTCGCCCGGCTGCAGGTCGACGCGCACCACCTCGACGGCGACGTCGGGCGCCTGACCGATGGCGCGGGTCAGCTCGTTCCGCCGCGGGTGATTCTCGACCTCTTCGGGGCGAATCACTCCGATCTCGACCCACTCCGCCATGAGGGAGTGATCGCGAGTCAGTTGTTCGAGGGTGCCGCCGCGCAGGCGATAGCAGCGGCTGTTGCCGATCCACGCGAGCCATAGGCCGCGCGTGCCGATCGAGAACAGCAGCGCGACCGCGGTCGTGCCCATGCCCTTGAGCTCGGAATTCGAGAGCGCGTGCGAGTAGACCTCCTCGTTCGCGAGCTCGAGCCCGCGGCGCAGCCGCTCTTCGGGCGTGCCGTGCGGATCGCGGAAGGCTCGCCCCAGGGTATCGACGCAGAGCTTGCTCGCGATCTCCCCGCCACGATATCCGCCCGTGCCGTCGGCGACGACCAACAAGCGCTCGTTCGTGACGTTCGCCAACGCCACCGCCGCGTCCTGGTTGTCGCTGCGCACGCGTCCCGGCTCCGAAAGCGTCGCGACGACGAGCTTCGTCGGATCGAGCGGCAGCGCCTCGGACGTGGCGGACATTCCCTCCTTATCGTCCGCGCGCCGGCCGTTTAGATACGCAGCGTCCGCCAGTGACCGGCCCTGAAGCGCAGCACCCAGGCGAGCGCCAGCGCGAACACGTAGAGCAGCTCGCCGACCCAGGCGCCGAACACCCCGCCCTGCAGCCAGATCGCGAACGTTCCGACCGCGACGAGGCGCAGGGTCCATGCGAGCGACGATTGCACTACGAACGGCCAGCGTGTGTCACCCGCGCCGCGCAGCGCCCCGCTCGCAATGATGCCCACCGCGTCGACGACCTGAAAGAAGGCGCCGAGCGCGAGCAGCGGGCGGCCGAGCGCGAGGAACTCCGGGTCGCGGTTGAACAGCCCGAGCAGCGTGTCGGGAATGGACATGAACAACAGCGCGATCAATGCGGTGAGCCCGAGACCGAGAGTGAGTCCCGAGCGATAGCTGCGCTCCGCCGACTCGAGATCTCCCGCGCCGATGTAGCGGCCGACGAGCGTCCCGCACGCGATCCCGATCGCGACCGCCTGCATGAACGAAAGGGCCAGGAGCTGCAGCATCGCCTGACTCGCCGCCATCGATACGTCGCCCATGCGCGCGACGATCGAGCCGAAGATGGCGAACGTGGTCATGTCGAGCAGCCACTGACCGCCGATGGGCGAGCTGGTGCGCAGAAAGCGCCGCATGTCCGCCAGGCGCGGGAGCACCGGCAGCGTGTGATAGCGCGCGCGAACGCGACGCCTGAGGACGCAGAACAAGAGGAGCGCCGAGAAGACCCAGCTTCCGATCGACTGTGCCGCGCCGGCGCCGACCACGCCCCAAGCGGGCAGACCGAACGCACCGAAGATCAGCCCGTACGCGAACACGAGGTGCACGCCGACCGCGATCAGTGTCACGACCAGCGGCGTGCGCGTGTCGCCGATGCCGCGGAAGAAGGACATCAGCGCGAAGTTGATCGCCACCGCGGGACCGCCGGGCAGACGCGCCCAGCCAAAGCCGATCGCCGCCGCCTGCATCTCCGCCGACGGCGCGATGAACGCGACGAGCTTCGGGAACAGGAACGCCACCGCGAACATCCAGAGCGACATCAGCGGCACGACGAGCCAGATCGCCTGCCAGATCCACGGACCGCAGCGTTCCCGCTCGCCCGCGCCGTCGTGGCGAGACACGAACGACTGCACGCCCTGCGCCGTGCCGGTGAAGGGTACGAAGAGCGTCCAGATCCAGAGCCCCGCGAAGCCCGCCGCGCCGAGCTGCATCGCGCCCAGGTGACCGAGCATCGCGGTGTCGATCACTTGCATGATCGTCTCGGCGATGGTCGCCAGCGCGACCGGGTAGGCGAGCAACGCCACCTCCGCGAGGTCGCCTCCGCGCGCCGCGGCGGGTGTGTCCGTCAGTGTCTGTGCTGGAACCGTCATGGCTCGATCCGTTCGTTAAGCGCCGAAGGCCGCGGTCGCTTGCGCGTCCGCGGCCTCCGGGTGAGCCCGATTCGGGGCTCCGTCAATCCGAGGCGGACGCGTGGGTCCTCTTGTCGCCGGTGTTCGCAACGAGAGCGCGCCTGGGTGGCGGAGTTCTCGTGAACGTCGGGCGCACGACGATGTCTTTGTTCTTCATGCGTGCGCCTCCCCGGTTGAGATTGACTGGAACGAGGCGAGCACTCTACCCGGCGCCCGCGCGCAAAGCAACGTTCCTCCCTCCAGTCCGTCCACTTCCGACGTGCGGATGCCGAAAAACCAGGACGAAGTGGTCCCCCAACCCTTCGCCCAGTGGCTGCTCTGGGAAGAGCAGTCGAACTTCTCCGGCTTCCGCACGACCACCGAGAGGGTCGAGCTGGAAGTCGTGGCCGTGCCGCGCGCGGAGCTGTGCGTGGAGATCGCCGCAGACGCGCCGCGCGAGCTCGTGGAGCGCTTCGTCGACGACGCGCGCGTGCGCTTCCCGAAGCACCCGCTGAACCGCGATCCGTCCGTCGCGTTCTCGGCGGCGCGGGCCGCGGAGCGCTGGAGCGCGCGCTTCACGTCCTCGCGCACGCTCGTGGTGGCAGATCCGGCCCGCGCCCGCCCGTTCGCGCTCAAGCTGGCCACCAGTCACCCCCACACCGGCGTGTGTCAGCCCGACAAGACTCGGATGCGGGTGGAGGTCGACGAGGCGCTGCAGTTCGCCGCGCACGTGCGCGCCGTCGACGCGCGCCTCGGGCTGGATCCCGAGCTGATCGTGCTGACCGAGTCGATCGGCGTGCGCGTGCCCGGCAGCGAGACGGGGTTCCTGGTGCGCGACCTGGCGCCGCTGTGCGACGGGCACCTGTATCTGCCCGCGTTCAGCATTCCCTTCGTGGGTCGCGCGCTCGCCGCGCTCGCGGGGCGCGAGTTCGCGGCGTTCTGGGGCGACACGTACGCGGAGCGCGTGGGCCGCGCCAAGGCGCGCCTGCTCGCGCGCTACGGATTGCAGTACGTGACTCCGAACCCGCAGAACATCCTGGTGCAGCTCGATCGGCGGCTCCGCCCGACCGGCGCCATCGTGTTCCGCGACCTCGCCGACACTGACTTCATCACCGATGCCGCGCGCGCCTGCGGCGCGGCGTGGACCCGCGTGACCGCGAAGCTCGCGCCGGAGACGGCAAATTCGTTCTGGGCCTTCGACCAGGCTCCGGACTCACCGGCGGATCCGGAGACGCTCGCGCATTGGTACCGGCGACACGATCGCGCGTACCTCGACGAGCTGCGCCGCCAGCGCGGGCTGCCGGACTGCAGGACGTTGGAGGATCTGGCCGAGGAGCTCGCCGCAGCCTGACCGACTGACTCCGCTCGGCTGCGCCCGGCTGCGCTCGCACTTCCGATGATCGCGTGGGCACCCTACCCACGCTCTGCCGATGATCGCGTGGGCACCCTACCCACGCTCCGGCGCTTGCGGGACTCGGCTCGGGACGGCCCTCGCCTCGTCGCCCCTGCGGCGCACACCGGGTCCTAGCGTAGTAAGCTGCCCGTGGAGGATCCTCTATGGCCGACCTGGCGCTCGACCAGATCGACATCATCGGCCCGGATCACTACGCCGCGAACGGCTACCCGCACGCCGAGTGGGCGCTGCTGCGCCGCAAGGCGCCGATCTACTGGTTCGATCGCTTCGGCGGCGACCCGTTCTGGGCGGTCACGAAGCACGAAGACGTCGTCTGGATCTCGCGCCAGCCGAAGCGCTTCGTGAACGCGCCGCGGCTCGCGGTGTTCGAGGAGCGCGAGCCGCCGGATCGCGCCGAGATCGGGCAGCACCTCCTGGTGATGGACCCGCCGCTGCACGGGCAGTTCCGGCGTCTGGTCTCGAGTCGCTTCACGCCGCGCGGGATCGAGAAGCTCGCGGCCGAGGTCGACTCACTCGCGTCCGGAATTCTCGACGACGTGGCGACCGACGGCGAGACCGGCGAGATCGACTTCGTCGAGAAAGTCTCGTCGATCCTGCCGCTGGTCGCGATCGCCGACATCCTGGGCGTGCCGCGCGAGGACTGGCCTCAGATGTTCCGCTGGACGAACGAGGCGATCGGCTCGTCCGATCCCGAGTACCGCCAACCCGGCGAGACTCCCGAGCAGACGGGCGAGCGCGCGCGGCTGGCCGTGTTCGAGTATTTCGCCAGGCTCGCCGAGAAGCGGCGCGCCGACCCGAAGGACGATCTCGTGTCGATCCTGTCGGCCGCGAACGTCGAGGGCACGCCGCTGCGCGTCGTCGATCTGCTCATGTACTTCAACCTGATCGTGATCGCGGGCAACGAGACCACGCGCAACGCGACCAGCGGCGGCCTGCTGGCGCTGCTCGACAACCCGGGCGAGCTCGAGAAGCTGCGCGCGAACCCCGCGCTCCTGCCGTCGGCGGTGGAGGAGATCGTGCGCTGGGTGACTCCCGTGATCCAATTCTGCCGTACCGCGACCGAGGACGTCGAGTACAAGGGCCAGAAGATCCGCAAGGGCGAGGCCTTCTGTCTGTTCTACCCGTCGGCGAACCGCGACGAGGACGTCTATCCCGACCCGTACACGTTCCGCGTCGACCGCAATCCGAACCCGCACCTGGGCTTCGGCATCGGCGAACACTTCTGTCTCGGGGCGAACCTGGCGCGGCTCGAGCTGCGCGCGATCTTCGGCCAGCTCGCGCAGCGCCTCGACTGGGCGGAGCTCGCCGGGCCGGTCGAGCGGCTGCGCTCCAGCTTCATCGGCGGCATCAAGCACATGCCGATCCGCTACAGCCTGCGGAGCTCTTCGGCCTGACACCGCCCAGTGTCACGGTGCGAGTCACGAACTCGGCGGAGCGCTGGGTGCGCAAGGAGCACCCCTGGCTCTACGCCGAGAGCATCCGCTCGCTGAGTCGCGAGGGCGCGTCCGGCGATCTGGCGGTGATCTTCGACCGCAAGCGCAAGCTCCTGGCGCTCGGGCTGTTCGATCCGGACTCGCCGATCCGCATTCGG
>DATFUE010000261.1:0-3034 GCA_035261165.1 Myxococcota bacterium | reverse complement strand
GCGCGCGTGAGCGCGAACGGGGCGGCGAGGTTGACCCGCAACAGCGTGAGCCACTGCTCGAGCGTCTGGTTCACGAGCGGTCCGAGCGGAAGGAAGTGGGCGGCGCAGTGCGCGATGCCGTCGAGGCGTCGCAGGTCGTGGCGCAACAAGCCGGCGAGCTGCTCGAAGTCGGCGGTTGCCGCCGTCTCGAGATCGAGCGGGATCATCGCCGGCTCGTGGCCGCCCGCCGCGGTGATCGCGTCATAGGTGGCTTCGAGCTTTTCGAGCTTGCGGCCGAGGAGCGCCACCGTCGCGCCTTTCCGCGCGCAGGCGAGCGCGACCGCGCGCCCGAGCCCCTGTCCCGCGCCGGTCACGAGAATGACGCGCCCGGAAAGGAGATCGGATGCCCCCGCGTAGCTTCGGGCGCGCTCGGCGATGCCCGGCGAATCGCTCATCGCGGCAGCGGCAGTGTCCCGCGCGCCACGGGCTGCGACCGGGCGCCGCGCGGCTCGAGCGAGCGCAGGTGGCGCAGGATGACGTCCGCCGCGGCCTTGCCGCTGCGCACCGCCGATTCGAGCGTGGCCGGGTAGGGGCTGAGGGTGTAGTCGCCGGCGAGCGCCAGTCCCGGCATGTCGGTCTCGTTCGGTGGGCGGAAGACGCCGGGCGTGCACGCGAACGTCGCGCGCTTCTCGATGATCGCCTTGGTCCACAACGGCGGCGGCAGCGGGCCGATCGCGTCGACGAGCTCGCGATGGGCGAGCGTGCCGAGGACGTCGTTGTCGAGCGCGAGATGCGGTCCGGAGGCCGAGATCACCGCGGCGACCAGCCCGCGCATCGACGAGAGCGCTTCACGATCGAAGAACCATTGCACGTGGCCGCCGGCGTGGCCGATCATCGGAAACGGCAAGCGCACCGCGACGTCGTATTGGAGATACACGGTGGCGATGGGCTCCTGGGCGACCTGCTCGAGCTGTGTCCGCAATGCTTGCAGCTCGCCGCAGCGGGCGACCAGCGGGGCGACCTGGAAGGGCGCGACGGCGCAGACGACCGCATCGAAACTCCGCTCGACCGCGCCGAGGCGCACGCGCCAGCCGTCACTCGCACGCTCGAGCGCGGTCACGCGCATACCGAGTGCGATTTCAGTCCCGCGCTCGCCGAGCCAGGAAAGCGCCGCATCCGGCAGCAGGGCCGAAAGGTCGACGACCGGAACCACGAGGTCCGAATCGGCGCGCTTGCCGAAGAGCGCGTCGCGCAGCACGTTCGCGAACACCTGCGCATCGGCTTGCTCGAGCGGCGTGTTGAGCGCGGCCACGCAGAGCGGACTCCACAGGAGGTCGCGAACCTTGCCGTGCTGCCGCAGCTCGCCGAGCAGTTGCGCGACCGTCACCGGGCGATCGATGCGAAAGCGGCGCCGCCACAGCCATGCCGCGAACCGGACCGAGTCCCAGCGCTCCTGCCACGTGAGCCCCGTTGCCGACACGAGAGCCGCCAGCAGGTTGAGCGGCGGCGGCAACAGGCGCGGAGCGGCGAGGTGCAGCCGCCCGGGAAAGACGAGGGTCAATGGAAGACGAAGCACCGCGCGATCGCCCACGCCCAGCTCGCGCATGAGTGCGAGGGTCTCGCGATACGCTCCGAGCAACAGATGTTGGCCGTTGTCGAGCAGCGCGCCGCGGTACTCGACACGGCGAGCCCGCCCGCCGGCCACGCGGTTGGCCTCGAAGAGCGTGACGGGGACGCCGGCGCGCACGAGTTCCACTGCGGCCGCGAGCCCGGCATAGCCGGCGCCGACGACCGCGATGCGTGCGGGGCGCGGCGCGCTCACCCTTTGACCCATGTCTTCCATGCGATCCAGAGCTTGCGCAGCGGCGTGAGCGAGATGCGCTTGTCGAGGACCGCGAAGCCGTCGCGGCGGATTTCGTCGAGGAGCGCGCGATAGATGGCCGCCATGATGAGGCCCGCGCGCTGGCTCGCGCGGTCCTCCGGCGCGAGCTTCGAAAAGGCGAGGTCGTAATAGGCGAGCGCGCGCTCGGCCTGCAACGCCATGACGCTGCGAAAGGCGGGACCGTCGCGACCCGCGAAGATATCCTCGGCGGCGAGCCCGAAGCGCGCGAGCTCGTCGGCGGGCAGGTACACGCGATCGCGGCGCGCGTCCTCGCCGACGTCGCGGATGATATTGGTGAGCTGGAATGCGATGCCCATCGCCTCGGCGTATTCCAGCGTCGACGCGTTGCGAAAGCCGAAGACCGACGCCGACAGCTGGCCGACAACCCCCGCGACTCGATGGCAATAGCGCTTGAGCGAGTCGAAGTCCGCGTAGCGGTGGTGGACCAGGTCCATTTCCATGCCGTCGATGATCTCGTTCATGCGCGCCGAATCGAGGCCAAAGCGCTCGACGAACGGTTCCAGGGCGCGCGTGACCGGATGCCGCGGATGCCCGGAGAAGAGATTCGCCACCTCGGTTCGCCACCACGCGAGCTTGGTGCGCGCCACCTCGACATCCTTCACCTCGTCGGCGATGTCGTCGACCTCCCGGCAGAAAGCGTAGAGCGCGGTGATCGCGCGCCGGCGCTCCGCGGGCAGGAAGAGGAAGCTGTAGTAGAAGCTCGACCCGCTCGCAGCGGCCCGTTGTTGGCAATACTCGTCGGGCGTCACGTGGGGCCAGACCCCGTTCGGGGACAGGTCACTGCTCGACGCCGGATGTGCCCTGTCCCCCTCATGGCTCGGTTTGGGGTCTGACCCCGGTTCTCGATATCGCTCTCAAGACAATCACGATCCAATCCATCGGGCCCAGCACCGGACGATGCCGGAAGACATCGCCCCCGGCGGCCTCGATTCTATCGAGAATGCGTGCGCCGCCTTGCACTGTCGCGCGGATCTCCAGGCCGAGCCGGCCCGGCAGGCGCTTCCCGAGGGGCGCGCCCGAGACCAGCAAGGCGCGCGCGCGCTCGCATTCGAAGGCCATCAGCCGCTGCCAGCGATCGTCCGCGCGGCGCTCGGCGATATCGCGTTCGCTCACGCCGAATCGCTCGAGGTCCGACTGGGGGACGTAGATCCG
>DATFUE010000260.1:0-2608 GCA_035261165.1 Myxococcota bacterium | reverse complement strand
CACGACCAGCGCCATGTGCACGATGAAGCGGGTGTTCGTCACGCCGGTGTGCGCCGGGATGCGCGTCCTCGGCGCGAGGACGGAGAAGAAAGCGGTGGGCGCATGCCCGCGGATTTCGCAGAGCGGCGCGGCCGCGAGGAGAGCGGCCGTCCTGGGGCAGCGCGCGAGGTGCTCCTCGACGCGCTCGCCGTTCTTGAGCAGGAAGAAGGTGCTCCAGCGTTTGGAGTTGTTCAGCTCCTGCCACTGGTCGACCGGGGATCCCGCGGGCTTGGAGATGTAGGGCACGAAATCGTCCGCGGACTGCGCGAGCGCGGCGCGCGCCTCGGCGCGGATCTCCTCCGCCGCCGCCTCGAAGGCGTCGAGCCAGCGGAAGTCCCCGCGCTCGAGGAACTCGATCGCCGGCAGCCGCGGGAAGAGCATGAAGGTCGGCTGCGGCGCGTACACCCTGCGCTTGCCGATGAGCGCGTCGAAGCACGCGTCGAAGCGCTCGAGCTGCTCGCCTGCGTGGCGCGCGCGCGCCGCGCTCATGCGCGGGCGCAGGAACGCCTCGAGGGCGGCATCGTTTTCCCGCAAGACCTCGTTCGCGTGCTGCATCGCCGACTGCACCGCCTGGGGCTGCGGGACGCCGGGCGGAACGCAGCAGAGGAACGCGTGGTACATGTAGGCGGCCTGCTTGCGCTTTCCCTGGCGCTCGAAGAGCCGCGCCTTGTGCAGGAGCGCGGGGAAGTAGCGCGGATCGGCAGTGAGCGCCCGCTCGAGCGCGTCGCGCTCCGCGCCCTCGTCGCCCAGCTCGCGCTGCGCGAGCGCGAGGTTCAGCCACAGCGCCGGGCTCCCGGGGTCGAACGCCGCGGCCCGCTCGAGCAGCGGGCGCGCCGCGCCGGCGTCGCCGCCGAGGAGCGCGCGCATGCCTGCGACATTGAGCACGCGCGGGTCGTCCGGCGCCGCGGCCCGCGCCTGCGCGAGCGCGCGCTCGGCTTCGCGGCGATTGCCCTCGCGGTCGGCGCGATCGACGGCATCGATGAGCACGCGAATCTGCGATTCGGTGGCGGCGCTTGCGCTCATGCGTTGTTTTGCTCTCCCCCCGGATAGGCGGCTCGATTGTACGCTATGCTGTATCTATCCCGGGGAAACAGGACGGGACCTGAACGCCGATCCGCCGGGGTGGTCCAAGCCCATGCACAGCCAGGACCTTGCAGAAAACCGGAAGGGGGTCGCCATGAATCTTCAGACGTTTTTCATCGTTTGCGTTGCCGCGATCGGAGGGGCCGCCTGTGCGGCCGAGCCCCAGGTCGCGGGCCAGGCTTCGGGCGAGGGACTCGTCGCGGTGCGATCCTCGAATCTCGACGAGGTCACCCTGCGTCCGAACGCGGATCTCTCCGCCTATCGCAAGGTCCTGATCGACCCGGTCCGGGCCGAAGTCCGCAGCGACTGGCAGAAGAACCTGAACTACACGCGCAATGTGTCGCGCTGGGTCGGGCCGGAGGACGCCAAGCGCATGGCCGCGGACGCGGCCGCCGACCTGGAGAGCGCGATCGCCCAGACATACAAGGCGCGAGGCTACGAAATCGCCGCTGCGCCCGCGCCGGGCGTGCTGCGCCTTACCGCGAGCATCGCCGACCTCTACGTCAACTCGCCGGACCGCTATTCTGCCTGGACCGTGAAAACCTTCACGCGCGACGCCGGCCAGGCGACGCTCGTTCTCGAGGCGCGCGACGCGGCCACCGGCACGCTCCTCGCGCGCGTGGTGCACCACGGGATCGCGCGCGAGATCAGCCGCATCAACGCGGCGAGCGACGTTTCGAACCGCTTCTGGTTCGAGACCCTGTTCAAGCGGTGGACGGCGGACTGCATCGCGGAATTCGAGGCCGGCAGGAACCGGCCGTGAGCTCCTAGGTCCCTCGCGCCGGCTCCCCGCCGTAGGCGTCGATCGCCTCGAACATCGCGCTCACCTGAGCGCGCTCCGCGGCGGTGAGCTCGGGGCGCCAGATCTCGAACAGCAGGATCACGCGCGTCCGGTCGCTGCCGTTCCACGCCTCGTGCTCGATGGTGTCGTCGAACACCCAGGCCCTGCCTTCGACAGTCGCGCGCGTGTCGTTGCCCACGCGAAAACTGCACTTGTCCGGGACGATCAGCGGCAAATGGCAGATGAGGCGGGTATTCACTTCGCCCGTGTGCGGCGGAATCCGTGCACCCGGGCGCAGCAGGGAGAACAGGATCGAAGGCGAGCGGCCCGCCACGCGCGCCAGGGGGACGTCGGCGAGAGCGTTCAGGGTCTTCGGGCAGCGCGCCGCGTTCTCCGGCACGATCGCGCCGTTCTTCCACAGATAGAACGCGCCCCACTCCGGGTTGTTCAGCATGCCCTGGGCATCCGTCTGGGGCAGGTTCGAATGGCCCTCGACATAGGGCTTGAACGCCGACTCCTGCTTCAGGATCTCGATCAGCTCCGCGCGGATATCCGCCGTCGCCGCTTCGACCTCGTCGAGCCACGGAAAATCGCCCCTCTGGTAGAACTGGATCTGCGGCAGCCCCGGGAAGAAGTATTGGCGGGGCTCCTGGAAGTAGATCTTCTTCGCGCCCGTCAGGATGTCGAGCGAATCGCTGAAGCGTC
>DATFUE010000259.1:0-3064 GCA_035261165.1 Myxococcota bacterium | reverse complement strand
GCCCACGAATCACCTCGACATCGAGGTGATCGAGTGGCTCGAGGCGGAGCTGCTGGAGTTCCGCGGCGCCGTGCTCTTCGTGACCCACGATCGCGCGCTGCTCGCTCGCCTGGCCACGCGCATCGTGGAGCTCGACCGCGGCGCGCTCACTTCCTGGACGGGTGACTACGGACAATATCTCGCGAAGAAGGCCGCGGCGCTCGAAGAGGAAGAGCGGCACCGCGCGCTCTTCGACAAGAAGCTCGCACAGGAGGAGGTCTGGATCCGCCAGGGGATCAAGGCGCGGCGCACGCGCAACGAAGGCCGGGTGCGCGCGCTCGTGGCGCTGCGCGAGGAGCGCTCGCGGCGCCGCGAGGTCGAGGGCAAGTCGCGGCTCGCGCTCGACGAGGGCGCCGCCTCCGGCAAGCTCGTGGCCGACGCGCAGCACCTCTCGTTCGCGTTCGCCGACGCCCCGATCGTGCGCGACTTGTCACTGCGCATCATGCGCGGCGACCGCATCGGCCTGGTCGGGCCGAACGGCGCCGGCAAGACGACCTTGCTGCGCCTGTTGCTCGGCCAACTCACGCCGACCGGGGGCAGCGTGCGCCTCGGGACGAAGCTCGAGGTCGCGTACTACGACCAGCTCCGCGCCGTGCTCGAGCTCGAGAAGACCGTGATCGAGAACATCGCCGAGGGTCGCGAGTACGTGGAGGTGCAGGGCCAGCGCCGCCACGTGATCAGCTATCTCCAGGATTTCCTGTTCAGCCCCGAGCGCGCGCGCAGCCCCGCCAAAGTGCTGTCGGGCGGCGAGCGCAACCGCTTGGTCCTCGCGCGCCTGTTCGCCCAGCCGGCGAATCTGCTCGTGCTCGACGAGCCGACGAACGACCTCGACATCGAGACACTCGAGCTGCTCGAGGAGCTCCTGGTCGACTACCGGGGCACGATCCTGCTCGTCTCGCACGACCGCGCCTTTCTCGACAACGTCGTGACCTCGACCTTGGTCTTCGAGGGCGAGGGCCGGGTGCAGGAGTACGTGGGCGGCTACGCCGACTGGGTGAGACTCCGCCAGGCCGCCGCCGCGAAGGCGGCGCAGCCCGTGCCCTCGCGGAAGAGCGCGGAGCCCGCTCCCGTCCGGAAGGCGAAGACCGCGAAGCTCGGCTACAAGGACGAGCGCGAGCTCGAGCAGGCTCCGGCGAAGATTCAGTCACTCGAGACGGAGCAAGCCGAGCTGACCGATCGAGTGAGTCGGCCCGCCTTCTACAGGGGCGACCCTGCCGGGCAGGCCCGCGTGCACGCGCGCCTCGCCGCGCTCGCGGTGGAGCTCGAGGCGGCCTACGCGCGTTGGGAAGCGCTGGAGGCGCTGCGCGACGGATCCTGACCGGGTGGAATCGTCTACTAGAACTCCGCGTACCCCGGCACCCGCGGGAACGGAATCACGTCGCGGATGTTCGCCATGCCGGTGAGGTAGAGCATGAGTCGCTCGAAGCCGAGGCCGAAGCCGGCGTGCGGTACCGAGCCGAAGCGGCGCAGGTCGAGATACCAGCCGTAGTGCTCCTCGGCGAGGCCGCACTCCGCGAGGCGCCGGCGCAGCACGTCGAGCCGGTCCTCGCGCTGCGAGCCGCCGATGATCTCGCCGACTTTCGGCACGAGCACGTCCATGGCGCGCACCGTCTTCTCGTCGGGGTTGAGATACATGTAGAAGGCCTTGATCTCCTTCGGATAGTCGGTCACGACGATCGGCCGGCCCACGTGGCGCTCGGTGAGCCAGCGCTCGTGCTCGCTCTGCAGATCGGCGCCCCACTTCACCGGAAACTCGAACGACTCAGCGGAGCGCTCGAGCGCGGCGACCGCTTCCGTGTAGGTCAGGTGCGCGAACTGCGCGCTCGCCACGTGCTCGAGCGTGGCGCGGACGCCGGGCTGGATGCGCTCGTCGAAGAACGCCATGTCCTCGGCGCTCTCGTCCAGCACCGCGCGCAGGACGTAGCGCAGGAACTCCTCGGCCAGGGCCGTGTCGCCGCGCAGATCGCAGAACGCCATCTCCGGCTCGATCATCCAGAACTCGGCGAGGTGGCGGCTGGTGTTCGAGTTCTCCGCGCGGAACGTCGGGCCGAAGCTGTACACGTTGCTGAGCGCGAGCGCGCCGATCTCGGCCTCGAGCTGACCCGACACCGTGAGAAAGGCCGGCTTGCCGAAGAACTCCCCCTCGTGACCGGGGACGGTGACCCGGAACATCGCCCCCGCGCCCTCCGCGTCGCTCGACGTGATGATCGGCGTGTGCAGCCAGGCGAAGCCCTTCTCCTGAAAGAAGCGGTGCACCGCGCGCGCCGCGACGTTGCGCACGCGCAGGACCGCGCCGAGCGTGTTCGTGCGCGGCCGCAGGTGCGCGATCGTGCGCAGGAACTCGAAGCCGTGGCGCTTCTTCTGCAGCGGGTAGTCCGCATCCGCCCAGCCGACGACCGAGAGCTTCGCGGCCAGGAGCTCGACTGACTGCTCCTTGCCCTGCGACTGCTGCAGCGTGCCCTCGGCCTCGACCGCGCAGCCGGTGTCGAGCCGGCGCACCTCGCTCTCGAAGTTCGCGAGGCCCGGCTCGCAGACCACTTGCACCCCGGCGAGACACGAGCCGTCGCTGACGTCGAGAAACGAGACACCCTTCGAGTGCCGCGCCGTACGCAGCCAGCCGCGCACCCGCACGGCCTGGCCCGCGACACCGCGCGCCAGCAGCACTTTCACCGGCGTCGCTGCTTCCATTTCGTCCCCTCGCAGACCAGCCACGATAGCGCGCGGCGGTTGACAGCGAGAGGCGCGTGTCGTTCCTTCCGCGCGCGCGCATGGCCCGCGACTCAGACGACGAAGCTCTCTTCGCTGGGATCGGCGCGCGGGGCCGGCGCGCGCCGCTCGGCTCGCAGGCGGCGCTCTTGCGGCGCGACCTCGCGCTGGTCCATACCGACGCGATCGCCGCCAGCATCATGGTCGGCGCGGGCGAGACGTACATCGCTGCCTTCGCGCTCGCGCTCGGCTTGGGCGACATCGTGGCCGGCTACGTCGCGTCCGTGCCGCTGCTGGCGGGGGCGCTGCTGCAGCTCGT
>DATFUE010000258.1:0-3724 GCA_035261165.1 Myxococcota bacterium | reverse complement strand
TTCGGTGCGACGCGCGGGCTGCTCGACATACCCGACGCGATCCGCTGGACCGCGGGCATGGTCGCGCAGTGGAGCTCGGAGGACCGGCTGCGCGCGCAGCTCCGCAAGCGACTGCTCGACACGCTGGCGCGGGGCTCGTTCGCGCTGGTGTGCGCGCACAGCCTGGGCTCGCTCGTCTGCTACGACGCATTCCGCCGCGACCCCAGCGCGCTCGCGAACAAGACGTTCATCACGCTCGGCTCTCAGATCGGCAACCCGTTCGTGCGGGACTGCTTCGCGGGGCGCATCGAGCCACTGCCGAGCGCGCGGCGCTGGTACCACCTCTACAACCGCGGCGATCACGTGTTCACCGCGCACGTTCGCCTCGACGCGCCCAACTTCGCGGAAGTCCGCACGGAGTTCGACAAAGCGGGCGACTTCCTGAATCACGACCCGATCGACTACTTCAATCACCCGAACGCGCAGGCGCGCGTCTGGCCCGATGCCGCGGGCGGACGCACCGCCCGCAGCGTCGCGCGCGCGTTCCACGCCATCGACCAGGCGTCCGCGCCCGGCGCGCGTCCGCGCCGCGCGGGCGGCCCCGACCGGCGCGCCCTCTTGATCGGGATCAACGACTACCCGAATCCGGCCAATCGCCTCGAAGGCTGCGTGAACGACGTGTTCCTGATGAGCGCGGCGTTGCAGGAGCGCGGCTTCGACGCCCAGGACATCCGCATCGTCCTCGACGACCGGGCGACGACCGCCAACATCCTCGAGCGCTTCCACTGGCTGTTGGACCACGTCGCGGAGCGGGGCGAGCGGGTGCTGTTCTACTCGGGCCACGGCGCGCAGATCCCGTCGTACTCCGCGCACGGCGAGGTCGACCGGCTCGACGAGTGTCTCGTCCCCTGGGACTTCGACTGGAGTCCCGAGCACGCGGTGCGCGACAAGCAGTTCGTGGAGTTCTACAGCCAGCTGCCGTACACGAGCCGCTTCGTCGCGATCTTCGACTGCTGTCACTCGGGTGGATTGACGCGCGAGGGCGGGCTGCGGCCGCGGGGCATCTCGCCGCCCGACGACGTGCGGCATCGCGCGCTGCTGTGGAACGAGTCCGCCGGGCGCTGGCAGGTGCGCGGCGACGTGACTCGCGCGCGGCCCACCTATCGCATGGGACGCGGCAAGCGGCTTCACCAGCTCTCCGACGCGCGCTATGACCGCGAGCGCGCGGCGCTCCGTCATCGCGGCTCGTACATGCCGGTGATCTACGAGGCGTGTCAGGAGCACGAGCTCTCGTACGAGTACCGCGACGGGTCGACGTCGTACGGCGCCTTCACGTTCTCGCTGGTGAAGGCGCTGCGCGAGTCACCCGCGCGCGGACCCGCCCCGACCTTCCGCCAGCTGGCCGCTCGCGCGGCCGCGCAGCTCGAGGCGCTGCGCTACGACCAGTCGCCGAACCTCGACGGGCCCAGCCGCGTGCTCAGCGGGCGCTTCCCTTGGTCCGCCGCCTCGGCCGCGCGGCGCCGCACAAGAGCTTGACCGCCGCGCGCGAGAAGGCCTGAAGGGAAGGGCGCGAGTCACCCGCGCGCGCACGCAGGGCGATCGAGTGCAGTACCGCCCCGGCCATCTCGGCCAGGAGCACCGGATCCGTCCCCGGGGGGATCTCGCCGTTCTTCCGCCCGGCGCGGAAGCGCGCCTCGAAGGTGCGCGTCAGCTCGCGCAGGCCGGTGCCGAGCTTGGCGCGCACGCGTGCGTCGACCGCGGCCTCCGTCGCCGCGGTGCCGATCAGGAAGCAGCCGAGCGGGGCCTCGGGCTTCGCGAAGTAAAGGGCGAGGGCGCCGTCGTACACGCGCTGCAATCCCGCCGCGATCGGCACGTCGTCCGACAACGCCCGCACCATGTCCGCGCGCGAGACCTCGACGTAGCGATCCAGCGCCGCGAGATAGAGCTCGCGCTTGTCGCCGAAGGCGCCGTACAGGCTCGGCCGGTTCATGCCGGTGGCCGCGCTCAAAGCGTCGAGCGACGTGCCGGCGAAGCCCGCGTGCCAGAAGGACTCGGTGGCCTGCACCAGGGCGTCGTCGGGATCGTAGGCGCGCGGGCGGCCGCGCGGCCGCTTCAGCTCTTTTTGTACCATCTCGAATGAATCTCCTTGACCCGGCATGCCCATTATTGTACAGACTGGTACATAAATCAAATCAGCGGAGATGCCCCCATGACGATCCAGCTCTACTTCGCGCCCCTCGCCTGCTCGCTCGCCACGCGCATCAGCCTCTACGAGGCCGGCGCGGCGGCGGCGTCCGCGCGGTTCACGCAGGTCGACACGCGCGCCAAGCGGCTGGCCGGCGGCGCCGACTTCTACGCCGTGAATCCGCTGGGCCAGGTGCCCGTGCTCCGCACCGACGAGGGCGAGCTGCTCACCGAGAACACGGCGGTGCTGCAATACGTCGCCGACCGCTTCCCGGAAGCCCGACTCATGCCCGAGGGGGCGCTGGCGCGCGCTCGCGCGCGCGAGTGGCTCGGCTTCATCGGCACCGAGCTGCACAAGGCGATCTTCCTGCCCCTCCTCGATCCGAAGGCGCCGGAGGCCGTGAAGGCGTACGCGCGGGAGAAGATCGACCTGCGCTTCGGCCTGCTCGAGAAACACCTCTCCGGGCAAGACTTCCTGCTGGACGCGTTCTCGATCGCGGACGCCTATCTCGCGACCGTCCTCAACTGGACCCTGGCGACGGGCGTGAGCCTGGGAAGCTGGCCGGCGCTTCAGGCGTATCACCAGCGCCTGCAGAAGCGGCCGAGCATCGCGCGGGCGTTCGCGGAGGAGTTCGGCATGTATCGCGCGACGCAAGCCCAGACCAGCGCCAAGGCGCAGTGAGCAAGGGGACCGATGTCGTTCAACGAGACCGCCGAGCTGATGCGCCGCTTCAACGATGCCTTCGTTCGCCACGATCCCGCCGCGCTCGTGGACCTGGTTGCGGAGGACTGCGTGCTCGAGAACACCAACCCGGCGCCGAACGGCTCGCGCCACGTAGGGCGCGCCGCGTGCCTGGCCGTTTGGCAGGGGCTCGCCGCCGCGCTCGAGGCGCGCTTCGACGTCGAGGAGATGTTCATCGCCGCGGAGGACCGCGCGATCCTGCGCTGGCGCTACGTCTGGGGAAAGGGCGAGAGTGATTCCGTGCGCGGTGTGAACCTCATGCGCGTGCGCGGAGGCAAGATCGTCGAAGCGCTGGGCTACGTGAAGGGCGCATAGCAGCGCCGCGCGGCGCTACTTCTTCATCAGCTGCCCGCGAATCTCTCCCGGGGGGTGCGCGGCGGTGTGCACGTTCAGATACCACATGCCGTTCGCGAGATCGGCGGACTGCTCCTTCGTGAGCGTCTCCTCGCCCTTGCTCGGGCTGGTGAGCGGCGCGGAGAGGGTGATGACCGGCCCCGCGTTCTCGCCCGGCTTGGCCGGCCCGTGGAAGTGCGCGGCGGTGGCGGGGCCCGTCAACCCCGCGTAAGTCACGACCCAGGTGAGCTTCAGGGTCGCGGTGTCGTACTTCGCATCGACCGTGCCGGTGCCCTTGCTGTCGTTCGGCGGAACCTCGTCCTTGCCGTCGAGCGCGGCCTTGTAGGTCACGGTCTCGGCGCGCGCTGGTGCGCCTGCGACGAGGAGGCCCAGGAACGCGAGAACGCCGAGCGCGGTTCGAACGAGCGGTGTGCGCATTGTGGAATCTCCTGTGGATCTGTGGTGGAGCGGTCATGATACCGGCCG
>DATFUE010000257.1:0-4924 GCA_035261165.1 Myxococcota bacterium | reverse complement strand
CCGTCGCGCAGCGCGAGCGTCTCCCAGAGCGACTCCAGCGCGCGCTCGAGCGGCAGCGCGAGGCGCGACCAGATCGCGGGCGTCGCGATCTCGTCGAGCGGGTGCGCGAGTGGCGCGCGTGTCTGCCCCGGGTAGACCGGGTCGGGCGGCATCGCGACCGGATACGCCGGATCGAGCGGAGCGTTCGAGAGAAGCGCGAGTGTCGATGCGTCGGTCTCGGCGAGCTCGAGCGGCATCGCCGCAATCTAGCTCAGCGCTGCGCCACCGCACCCGCGTTGGGCGACTCTTCCACGCGATAGTGGCGCGCCTCGTCGAACATCTCGATCGGGCTCCACTTCGGAACTTGTGACAGGCGCACGAGCTGGCTCGTGACCACGCCGGTCGGATCGAGCACCCACGGGTCGCGGCGGTCCGAGCTCTCGAACCAGAGCGTCACCATGTGATGCTGGCCGGTCTCTTTGTCGACCACGATCGAGCGGAAGATCTCGTCCTTCGAGAAACCGAGCTTGCGCAGCAACAGGAACGTCATCAGGTCGAGGCCGTCGCAGTCGTCGCCGTCCTGCGCGATCACTTCGGACAAGGTGGCCCAGTGATCGGTCTCGCCATCGGGAATGTAGTGGCGCCGGCTCTCGTCCTGGATCCACGCGACCGCCTCGGCCGCGACCTTGCGGCGCAGCTCGAGCTCGAACTTGCCGTACTCCTCGCCGAGCTTCGAGCCCGCGGGGGAGCGCGCCGCAGTGGCGAGCTGATCGAGCTGATTGCGCGACTGCCAGTTCTTGATCTTCGCGTTCCAGGGGTCCTCGCGCGGCGACGCGACGAAGAAGTCGAGCGTCACCGGGGGCAGGAACGCGGCGTTTTGAGCGCACGACAGAAACGACAGTCCGAGGACCGCGATGGCCAAGCCGAGGCTGCGCAAGCCGAGACTCCTGTGCTTCCGCGATGCGATCGCGACCGCCCCTCCGTCCCAGGCAATCGGCCCCGTCGCGAGCCGACTTGAGCTTGAGCGGGTGTGCGCAGGAGACTCAGAAGTACACGTCGGCGCGCAGGAAATAGAGCGGCGAAAGCCCGCCGTACTCGCCGCTGCCCGCCCCGCCGCCGAACAGCTGTACGCCGCCGGAGAGCTCGAGGTCACTCCGCGGCGACCAGCTGAGCGAGGGCGCGAACGCCTCGCTCGGCCCGTTCCAGTCGTGGATCCACAGGCAGTTCGCACGCAACAGGGGCGTCAGGTCGTAGCCCAGCTCCACGCCCGTCTGGTTTCGCGAGACCGTGGTGATCTGGGTGGGCGAGAGGAAGCGCGCCGCCAGGCGCTGCAGCCCGACGTCCGCGAGCAGCGCGGCGTTGAAGGAATCGCGCGGCGCGACGTTCTGGTTGTAGAAATGCTCGACGAGACCGTACAGGCCCGTGCCCAGCGGAAATGTGTAGTCGAGTGACACCACGGCCTGCAGGGTCGCGCGGCCCGCGAAGTGCCAGGTCTCGGTGAACTCGCCGCGCAGCGCGGCGTCGCGGACGTTGGCCGAGAAGTCCAGACCGGCGACCCGGTCGCGGTCGATCAGCGCGAACATCAGCGCGCCGTCGAGCTCGCGCCGCGACAGCTCGAGGCGGAACGCGCTGCTGGGATTCTGGTCGTTGACCCCGGGCGCGAAGATCGCCGCGGCCCAGAGGTCGTCGCGCAGGCGCACGCGCGCGAGTGCGGCATCGACCCCGATGCGCTGGTCGCGCTCGACCGCGAGCGGCGGGATCGGATTGAACAGATCCGTCGGGTTCCAGAGCTGCGCGCGGCCGAGCGCGATGCGCTGCCGCCCGACCGTGACTTCGAGCGCATCCGCCTGGTACCGCACCCAGCCGCGGTACAGGAGATGGCGCCAGGTGGCGTCGCGCGAGTCGGCGATCGTGTGATCGAGGTCGAGCCAGGTCGGCGCGCCGAGCTGCTCGGCCAGGCGAAACGCGAGTGAGTCGCGGCCGGTGCCGAGGAACAGCTCGTTGTCGTACACGATCTGCCCGGTCCAGTGGTCGCCGTAGCGCGCCTCGAGCTGCAGGCGCGCGCGCGTCGTGGCCAGCAGCATCGAGCGCAGCGGCACGGGCGCGTTCGGGTCGAGCGGCAGATCGCCGGCGTCGAGGTCGCGGCTCTCGGTCACGATCTCGCGCAGGTTCGCGGAGAGATCGAGCTTCCAGTCGCCGTAGTCGACCTCGACCGCGTGCGCCCGCGCGGCAGCGAGCGCGAGCCCGAGCCCCAGGCCGACGGCGATGCGGCTCACTCCCCGCGCCGCTCGTCGCTCGCGATCTGACCGTCGACCAGCCGCACGACGCGCCGCGCGCGCGCCATCACGCGCGGATCGTGCGTGCTGAACAGGAACGTCACGCCGCGCTCGCGGTTCAGGCGCTGCATCAGGTCGAGCAAGTCCTCGGCGGTCTTCGAGTCGAGGTTCGCGGTGGGCTCGTCCGCGAGCACGATCTCCGGCTGGGACGCGATCGCGCGCGCGATGGCCACCCGCTGTTGCTGCCCGCCGCTCATCTCGTTCGGTCGCTTGTCGCAGAGCTCGCCCAGGCCGAGCGCCTCGAGACACTGGCGGGCGCGCGCGCCGCGCTCCGCGGCTGGCGCGCCCTGCAAGAGCAGCACGAACTCGACGTTCTCGAGCGCGGACAAGACCGGCACCAGGTTGTACGCCTGGAACACGAAGCCGAGCTTGCGCAGGCGCAGCTCGGCGCGCGCGGCCTCGCGCATCTCCGTAGTGTCCTCGCCCGAGACGAAGATGCGCCCGCTCGTCGGGCGATCCAGCGTGCCGAGCAGGTTGAGCAGCGTCGTTTTGCCCGAGCCCGACGGACCGGAGAGCGCCGAGAACTCCCCGCGCTCGATCGCGAGATCGACCGACGCGAGCGCGAGCGTCTCGATCGCGCCTGCGCGGTAGATCTTCGTCACCTGTCGAGCCTCGAGCACGGTCTCCGCCAAGCATCCCTCCTACACGTGCCGAACCGCCTCCACGGGGCGCAGCCTCGCCGCCTTCCACGCCGGCCAGGCCGCAGCGAGGAGCGCGGTCGCGAGCGCGAGCCCGAGCGGCGAGACGAGGTCCAGCGTCTCGAGCCGCGGGTAGATCGTCGACCCGACACCGAGCTGTGACAGCCCACCCGTGAAGCTCGCGAGGTCGACGCCCACCCGCCCGAGGAACCACACGGCCGAGACGCCCAGCACGACCCCGACGAGCGCCCCGCCCAAGGTCAAGAGAAGTGACTCGAGCAGCACGAGACAGACCAGACGCCACGCCGGCAGGCCCAGCGAGCGCAGCACGCCGAACTCGCGGATCCGCTCGTAGACCGACATGAGCAGGGCATTGGCGATGCCGAACGCCATGCCCGCGAACATCATCGCGTACGCGACCCACGCGGTGTTGGCCATCAAGTCGAGCATCGCCGCGAGCCGCGGCTCGCGCTCCTTCCAGGTGAGGATCTCGAGCGCCTCGCCGGGGCGAACCACCGGCAGCTCCGCGCGCGCGAACGCCGCGAGCGCGCCGAGCTGGCGCGGATCGTCGAGCGCGATCGCGATCTCGTGCACGCCGTCGCCCAGGCCGAGCAGGCGCTGCGCATCCTCGAGGCGCAGGAAAACGTAGCTCCGGTCGAAGCCCGGCGACGAAGTGCGGAACACGCCCGCCACGCGAAACGCCCCGAGTCCGGACTCACCGGGCGCGTGCAGCACGAGCTTCTCGCCCAGCCGCAGCTTGAGACTCTCCGCGAGCGCCTGCCCCAGCGCGACGCCCGGGAGGGCGCGCGCTACACCGATCGGTGTCGCCTCCGAGAATCCGCCGGCGACGAACGCGCGCGCCACGTCCGAGACGCGCGCCTCGCGCTCCGGCAGGACCCCGACCAGCACGACGCGCGCGCTGTGGCGCGCGCTCTGCGCGAGCCCGTCGCCGAGCGCGCGCGGCGACGCCGCCGCACCCGGAAAGCGCTCCAGCGCGGCGGCGAGCGCGCGCCCGCCGTCACCGAGCGTGCGCTCGACGTCGGGGTTCGCCTGGTAGCCGCGCGCGTGCACGGCCAGGAGGGCGAGCCGCGTCGACACCGCGCCGTCCACCATCTGCCGGACCCAGCCGTGACTCCAGCCGACCAGCACGAGACACGCCGCGAGCCCGATGCTGAGCGCGGAGAGCACGACCACGCTGCGGCGCCAGCCCCGCCAGAGATTACGCCAGGCGATGCGCAGCAGCGTTCCCACCTACGTCGCCCGCAGCGCGTCGACCGGCCGCCCGCGGCTCGCGCGGATCGCGGGCAAGACGGACGCGAGCGCGCCGACGCCGAGCAGGACGAGCGGCAGCGCCACGAGCGACGAGCGCGAGAGCGCGAACTGAATCACCGGCTCGATCCCGAACACCTCGATCGCCGCGCGCACGTCGCGGCCGGTGAGTGGGATCGGGTGGCCGGAGAGATAGAGCACGAGCGGAATGCCGACGGCGAAGCCGAGCGCGATGCCGAGCAGCGAGAGCAGCAGTGACTCGAGCAACACCAGGCCGAACACCGTGCGCGGCCGCATGCCGATCGCGCGCAGCACGCCGAACTCGCGCACGCGCTCGAAGACCGACATCAGCACCGTGTTCAAGAGGCCGAACGCCACCACGATCAGGAGCAGCCCGTTCTGTACCCAGTCGCCCACGTCGCCCATCTGGATGAACTGCACCAGCTCGGGCACGAGCTCGGGCCAGCCGAGCACCTCGTAGCGCTCCGCGGGGAACGCCGCGTCGAGGCGCTCGGCGATCGCCGGCAGCGCGCGCGTGTCGCGCGCGAAGACCGCGACGTGCGAGAGCCCCTCGCCGGCGGCGAGGAAGTCCCGCAGCTCGCCGAGATCGACGAGCGCGCCGTAGCCGTCGAGCTCGTCGGCGCCGACGTGAAACGTGCCCACCAGGCGGAAGCGGTCCGCGGCCTGTGAGCCGAAGGCGTC
>DATFUE010000256.1:0-2309 GCA_035261165.1 Myxococcota bacterium | reverse complement strand
CTCGGCTGCGTCCTCGCGTATCGCATCGTGTACTACCTCGTGCCGATGGCGTTCGCGCTCGCGCTCTTCGCGGGCTACGAACTGCTGCAGCGCCGGGTCGCGCTCGCGCGCGGGCGCGAGCGGGTCGCGCTCTGGGCCTCGGAGCTCGTGCCGAAGGTCTTCGCCGCGATCGCCTTCGGCGCGGGTGCGCTGCTGTTGATCTCGGGCGCGACTCCCGCCGCGCCGGGCCGCATGGATCTCTTGCATCGGATCTTGCCCCTCGCGCTGCTCGAGCTGTCTCACTTTCTCGGCTCGGTGATCGGCGTAGGGCTCTTGCTGCTGTCTCGCGCGCTCTTGCAGCGTCTCGACGGCGCGTACTTCCTCACGCTCGCGCTGCTCGCGGCCGGCGCCGTCGCGTCACTCCTGAAGGGCTTCGACTGGGAGGAGGCATCGCTGCTCGCGCTCTTCTTCGCCGCGCTGCTCCCCTGCCGCAGTTACTTCTACCGGCGCAGCTCCGTGTTCCGGCAGCCGTTCTCGCTTGTCTGGACGGCGCGCGTCTTGTTCGCGCTGATCGGCACGGGCCTCGTGCTGGCGCTCTCGTTTCGCCACCGCGAGTACTCGCGCGAGCTGTGGTGGCAGTTCGAGCTCTCGGCGCACGCCTCGCGCTCGCTGCGCGCGTTCGTCGGGGCGTCCGGGCTCGCGGCGATCGCTTCGCTCGCGGCGCTGTTGCGTCCGGCACGCGTCCGGCACGAGCCGGCGAGCGCCGAGGATCTCGCGCGCGCGGCGCCGATCGTCTCGGCCGCGGCGTCGTCGGGGGCGCACCTCGCGCTGATCGGCGACAAGACACTCCTGTGGAGCGAGGCCGGCGACGCATTCCTGATGTACGGCGTGCACCGCAAGAGCTGGGTTGCGATGGGCGATCCGGTGGGCAGCGCGGAGGCGCGGCGCGAGCTCGCCTGGCGCTTTCGGGAGCTGGCCGACGCCGAGGGCGACTGGGCGGCGTTCTACGAAGTGAGTGCGGACGACCTGCCGTTGTATCTCGATCTCGGGCTCTCGCCGCGGAAGATCGGCGAGGAGGCGCGCGTGCCACTCGCGAACTTCTCGCTGGCGGGCGGGGGGCGCAAGGCGCTGCGCGCGTCGCACAACCGAGTCGTGCGTGAGGGCGGCAGCTTCGCGATCCTGACCCCCGAAGAGCTGCCGGGACGGCTCGACGAGCTGCAGGCGATCTCGGATCAGTGGCTGGCGGCGAAGCGCACGCGCGAGAAGCGCTTCTCGATCGGCGCGTTCGAGCGCGCCTATCTCCAGCGCCTGCCGATGGCGTTGGTGATGCGCGCGGGCCGGCCCGTCGCGTTCGCGAACCTGTGGCTCGGCGGCGGCCTCCAGGAGATGTCGATCGACCTCATGCGCCACGCCGACGACGCGCCTCCGGGAGTCATGGACTATCTCTTCGCCGAGCTGATGCTCTGGGGCAAGGAGCGCGGCTACCGCCACTTCAGCCTCGGCATGGCGCCGCTCTCGGGGCTCGAGACTCACCGCTTCGCGCCGGTCTGGAATCGCGCGGGCGCGCTGCTGTTCCGCTTCGGCGAGAACTTCTACAACTTCCAGGGGCTGCGGGCCTTCAAGGAGAAGTTCGATCCGGTCTGGGAGCCGCGGTATCTCGCGGCGCCGCGCGGGCTCGCGCTGCCGTTCATCCTGACCGACATCTCCGCTCTGATCTCGGGGGGAGTGTACGGGGTGGTGGCGCGGTGACTCCCGCGTGCTGCCCGCTCTTCCTCGCGCTCGCCGTCAGTATTTCGGCGCCGCTCGCCTCCGCCGCGCCGCCGGAGAAGCTGGCCTTCGGCCGCTTCGGCGACGTCGCCGTGTACCGCCCGCCCGGGGTTCCGGCACAGGTCGCGATCTTCCTCTCGGGTGACGGGGGCTGGCGCAAGGGCGTTCTCGAGATGGCGGCCGCGCTCGTGGAGCAGGGCACGCTCGTCCTCGGCGTCGACACGGCTCGCTACTTGAAGGCAGTGACTCGTTCGGGCGATCCCTGCGGCTATCCCGCCGGCGAGCTTGAGGCGCTCTCGCAGTACGCACAGAAGAAGCTCGAGCTGGCGACATACACCGTTCCCGTGCTGGTCGGCTACTCCTCGGGAGCGACGCTCGCGTACGCTGCGCTCGCACAGGCGCCGACGAACACGTTTCGCGCCGCGATCTCGCTGGGCTTCTGCCCGGACCTCCCGCTGCGCCAGCCCTTCTGCAAGGGACACGGCCTGGGGTCGAAGCGGGCGCCCGGCGGGAAGCTCGTGCTGGTCGACCCGGCACCCGAGCTCGCCGTTCCCTGGGTCGTG
>DATFUE010000255.1:0-10285 GCA_035261165.1 Myxococcota bacterium | reverse complement strand
CCGTTCGTGGCCGACTACGCCGCGGGCCGGACGCCGATCCCGTGCGTCGCCTGCAACCGCGTGCTGAAGTTCGACCTCTTGCTGCGGCGCGCCGAGGCGCTGGGCGCGTGCGGCGTGGCGACGGGTCACTACGGGCGCATCGCGCCCGCGCCCGACGGCGGCCCGGGTCTCTTCCGGCCGCGCGACCCTGTGCTTCGACGAGCCGGTCTGGGCGCCGGCGCCGGGCCAGGCCGCCGTCGTCTACGACGCGGCCGATCGGCGCGTGCTCGGCGGAGGGTGGATCGCTGCCGCGGGCTGAGCGAGCGGCCGAGAGCGAGCTCGTGGCGTTCCACTCGCGACTGGGGCATCGCTTTGCGCGCCCGGAGCTGCTCGAGCGCGCGCTCACGCACACCTCGCACGCCAACGAGGCGGGAGGCCAGACTAAGGACAACGAGCGGCTCGAGTTCCTCGGCGACGCCGTGCTCGGCCTCGTGGTCGCGGAGCACCTGATGCAAGCGCTCCCCGGCGCGAGCGAAGGCGAGCTCACGCGCGCGCGCGCGGACCGGGTGAATCAGCGCGCGCTCGCAGCTCGGGCGCGCTCTCTCGGACTCGACGCGGTCCTGCGCCTCGGGCGCGGGGAGCGGCGCCAGGGCGGGCGCGCCAAAGACTCGATCCTGGCGAACGCGTTCGAGGCTGTGCTGGGCGCGCTGTATCTCGACGGCGGGCTCGAGGTCGCGCGCGCTTTTCTCCTGCGCGAGCTCGGCGCCGAGCTCCGCGAGCCGGCTCCGCGCGAGCGCGATCCGAAGACCGCCCTGCAGGAGCTCCTCCAGGCCGAGGGCCGCGAGCCGCCGAGCTACCTGACCGTGGCGGCGAGCGGCCCGCCGCACGCGCGCGAGTTCTCGGTCGAGGTGCGCGCGGGGGCGACGCTTCTCGGTGTCGGCTCGGGCGGCTCGAAGCGCGCCGCCGAGCAAGCCGGCGCGCGCGCCGCGCTGGACGCGCTGGCGGCCGAAGGACCGCCGCCGGCGCGGGAGAAATCGCCCTAAGCGCGCGAGAGAGTTGAGACTTCTGCGATTGACGCAGTGCAGAAGGTTCGTGTACCGTGCCTGACTCTCTTGCTGCCCGTTCGGGTCCGGGCCGGCCGACCCGAGCGACACCTGCACGCGTGTTCCGACCCCATACCTGTGCACTCCACCCAGAGGGAGCCCAAGTCATGACGGACGTAGTGATTTCCAGCGCCTGCCGCACACCGATCGGTGCGTTCCAGGGCGCGCTCTCGAGTCTCTCGGCAGCCGAGCTCGGGGCGGTCGCAATCCGCGAAGCGGTGAAGCGATCCGGCGTCGATCCCAGCAAGGTCGAGCGCGCGTTCATGGGCAACGTGCTGCCAGCGGGCATGGGCCAGGCGCCCGCGCGCCAGGCGGTGATCAAGGCGGGGCTCCCGGTGAGCGTCGGCGCAGTCACCGTGAACAAGGTCTGCGGCTCCGGCCTGCAGGCGGTGATGTTCGCGCGCCGCGACATCCTGATCGGCGACGCGAGCGTCGTGGTCGCGGGCGGCATGGAGAGCATGACCAACGCTCCCTACGTCCTGCCGCAGGCGCGCGGCGGCTACCGCATGGGCAACGGTCAGATCATCGACTCGATGATCCACGACGGCCTGTGGGATCCGTACAAGAACATGCACATGGGCAACTGCGGCGACATGGTCGCGGCGAAGTACGGCTTCACCCGCGAGGACCAGGACGCGTTCGCGGCCGAGTCGTATCGCCGGGCGCGCGCCGCGCAGGCGAGCGGCAAGTTCAAGGGCGAGATCGTGCCGGTCGAGATCGCCGGGAAGAAGGGCTCCGTCGTCGTCGACCAGGACGAGGAGCCGGGCCGCGGTGACCCGTCGAAGTTCGCGGGCCTGCGGCCGGCGTTCGGCAAGGACGGCACGGTGACTGCGGCGAACGCGTCCTCGATCAACGACGGCGCGGCGGCGCTGGTGATCAGCAGCGGAGCGCGCGCGGCGGAGCTGAAGCTGCCGGTGCTCGCGAAGATCGTCGCCGACGCGAGCGCGGCCGTGGAGCCGGAGTGGTTCACGATCGCGCCGGTGCACGCGCTGGCGTCGTTCTACAAGAAGACCGGCACGAAGCCGACGGACTGGGACCTGTACGAGATCAACGAGGCGTTCTCGGGCGTGACCATGGCCGCGGCCAAGGAGCACGGCCTCGACCTCGCGAACGTGAACGTGCACGGCGGCGCGGTGGCCCTCGGTCACCCGATCGGCTGCTCCGGCGCGCGCCTGCTCGTGACGCTGATTCACGCGCTCAAGGACCGCGGCAAGAAACGCGGCATCGCGACGCTCTGCATCGGCGGCGGCGAGGCGGTCGCCCTGGGCGTGGAGCTGGTCTGATGCTGACTCTGGCCATCCTCGGCACGGGCACGATGGGCGCGGGCCTCGCGCAGATCGCTGCCCAAGCCGGGTTCTCGGTGTTGTTCTGGAACCGGAAGCCTGCCTCGGTCGAGAAGGGCGTCGGCGCGGTGAAGAAGGGCTTCGCGCGCTTGCTGCAGAAGGAGCGCATCTCGCAGGCCGATCACGACGCGGCCCTCGCGTGCGTGCGCGGCGTGTCCGCGCTCGAGGACGTGAAGTCCGCGGACATCCTGCTCGAGGCGGTGCCCGAAGAGCTCGACGTGAAACGCGAGCTCTACGAGCGGCTGAACGGCATCTGTGGCGCGAACGCGATCTTCGCGACGAACACGTCGTCGCTGTCGATCACGGCGCTCTCCGCGCTCTCGGGGCGGCCCGCGAACTTCGTCGGCATGCACTTCTTCAATCCGGTGCCGGCGATGAAGCTGGTCGAGATCGTGCGCGGGCTCGAGACCTCGGACGCGACCGCGCAGGCGGTCACGGACCTCGCCACCAAGCTCGACAAGATCGCGGTTCCGGTGCGGGACATGCCGGGCTTCGTCGTGAACCGCGTGGTCATGCCGATGATCAACGAGGCGGCGACCGCGCTGCAGCAGGGCGTGGCCGACGCGCGCTCGATCGACGAGTGCATGAAGCTCGGCTGCAATCACCCGATGGGCCCGCTCGCGCTGGCCGATCTGGTCGGGCTCGACGTGGTCTGGGCGATCCTCGACTCACTGCACCGCGAGTTCGGGCAGTCCCATCACAAGCCGTGTCTCGAGATCTCGAAGCGCGTCGAGGCAGGTCACCTCGGCGTGAAGACCAAGCGCGGCTTCTACACGTACTGAGCGTTCGTGGACGGCGCCGGCGTCAGAGGAAAGCTGGAGCGCATCCGCAAGGGCGGCGCGCCCGCCTCGCACGAAAAGCTCGCCGCGGAGGGGAAGCTCTTCGCGCGCGCGCGCATCGCGCGCCTGTTCGACGCGGACTCGTTCGTCGAGGACGCCGTGTTCGCGAACGCGAAGGCGCCGGACCTGCCCGCCGATGGCGTGGTGACGGGCGTTGGCCGCATCGACGGCCGGCCCGCATGCGTGATGGCGAATGACTCGACCGTGAAGGCGGGCTCCTGGGGCAAGCGCACCGTCGAGAAGATCATCCGCATACAAGAGACCGCCGAGAGACTGCGCGTGCCGCTGATCTATCTGGTCGACTCCGCGGGCGCGCGCATCACGGATCAGATCGAGATGTTCCCGGGGCGGCGCGGGGCAGGGCGGATCTTCTTCAATCAGGTGCGCCTGTCCGGATTCATCCCGCAGGTGTGCTGCCTGTTCGGCCCCTCCGCCGCGGGCGGCGCGTACATCCCGGCGTTCTGCGACTTGGTGTTCATGGTCGAGGGCACGGCCAGCATGTATCTCGGCTCGCCGCGCATGGCCGAGATGGTGATCGGCGAGAAGACGACGCTCGAGGAGATGGGCGGCGCGCGCATGCACTGCTCGGTGTCCGGCTGTGGCGACGTGCTGTGCAAGACCGAGGACGAAGCGCTCGAGGGCGCCCGCGCGTATCTCTCCTATCTCCCGCCGGTCTGCGGCGGCGCGCTGCCCGAGCGCGCGGGCTCGCCGGCGGCGAAGCCGGTGGCGGAGCTAGAAGCCGCGATCCCACGCGACGAGAACAAGCCGTTCGACATCTTCGAAGTGATCGACCGCGTGATCGACGCCGGCTCGCTCTTCGAGATCAAGAAGCTCTTCGCGCGCGAGGTCGTGACCGGCTTCGCGCGCCTCGACGGCAAGCCGCTCGGGGTCATCGCGAACCAGCCCAAGTGGAAGGGCGGCGTGCTCTTCGTCGACTCGGCCGACAAAGCCGCGCGCTTCATCCAGATGTGCGACGCGTACGGCGTGCCGCTCCTTTATCTCGCCGACGTGCCCGGCTTCATGATCGGCAAGAAGGTCGAGCGCGAGGGCATCATCCGCGCCGGCGCGAAGATGATCAGCTCGGTCTCCGAAGCGACCGTGCCGCGAGTCAGCGTGATCGTGCGCAAGGCCTACGGCGCGGGCCTCTACGCGATGTGCGGCCCCGGCTTCGCGCCCGACGCGTGTCTCGCGTTGCCCGGCGCGCAGATCGCCGTCATGGGTCCCGACGCCGCGGTCAACGCCGTCTTCTACAACCGCATCCAGGCCACCCCGGAAGCCGAGCGCGCGCAGCTCGTCGAGAAGCTGCGCGAGGAGTACCGCGCCGACATCGAGCTCGAGCTGCTCGGCTCCGAGCTCGTGGTCGACGACATCGTCCCCCCGGAACGACTCCGCGACGAGCTCATCCGCCGCTTCGCGCTGTACCGCGCGCGTCCCGACGATCCGCTCCCGAAGAAAAAGCGCGGCATCAGACCCGTTTGACTCATTCCACCGGCACGCGGTCCACGCCGTCGAAGGGCGGGAAGTAGATCGCGTATGAGGCGGCGGGGGCGCCGGAGAGATTCGTGAAGGCGTGCGGGGTGCCGCGCGGGACGTAGACGAGCGAGCCGGGCGCCAGGGGACGCGTCTCGCTGCCCATTCGCATCGTCCCGTAGCCGCGGAGCATGACGACGAAGAGGTCGTGGGTCTCGTGGCGGTGTGGCTGCTCGCCTTTGACGATCCAGACCAGGTGGTGACTCGAGCTCGCGTCTCGGCCGATCTCGATGACCTGGAAGTCCTTGCCCTTCTCGAGCGGATGCTCGGCGAGCAGCGCCGCCAGCGACTGCGTGAGGCGGCCGTTGGGGAACAGCGCGTCGAGCCCGGGCTCCGGCGGCACGGGCGGCGAGGCGGCGAAGAACGCGAGGGCGGCGAGCGGGACGAGAAGAGCGGAGCGAATCACACCGAAACTCCTTCATCGCTGATCTGCTCGAGCTCGCGGCGAGCGGTCTCGGGCACCAGGAAGACGGCGGCGGCGGCGACGAGGGTGGCGAGCGACAGGAGCGGGATCACGATCTCCTGGTTCCCGAGCCACTCCATCCCGCGCGAGTAGAGGAAGAGCCCAGTCACTACCCCCAGGGTCTCGAGCATTGCCTGCGTTCCGCCGGCGGCGCCCCGGAACGCCGTGGGGAACAGCTCCGTGGTGAGCGCGCGCAGCATCACTCCGCCGGCCATGTTCAGGAACACCATCGCCGTCCAGGGCAGGGCGACGAGCGCCGCGGGTCCTGCGTAGAACGCGGTGGCGACGAGCGGGAAAGCCAGCAGCGTGACGACGATGATCGTGCGGCGCCCGAAGCGGTCGGCCAGCCGGCCCGACATCGGGTTGCCGATGATGCCGAACGCGCCGAAGAAGATCGACATGCCCGCGAAGGCGCCCGGGCTCCAGCCACGCATCGTCTGCAGGAACTCGGAGATGAACGTGAACGACACTCCGATACCTGCGCTCGAGAGACTCCCGATCAATCCGAGCGCGACGGCGCGCCGCGGATGCTCGCGAAACAGCGCCGCGAGCGGACGCAGCGCGCCGGCGAGAGCTGCCCCGATCCCTTCCCGATCGAGCGCCGCGCCGCGCGCTCGCGTGAAGCGCTGGGTCTCGGTCACTCCGCGTCGGAGCCACGGGAGCAGCAACAGCGGCACGACGCCCACGAGATAGAGCGCTCGCCAGCCCAGCGGCAGGCGGTTCACGAAGCCGTACACCAGCGCGCCCATGCCGAAGCCGATCGCCGCGACGCCGGACAGCATCCCGATGCCCCAGCCCCGGTGCTCGGCGGGAAACTCCTCCGTCACGATCACGACCGCGACGATGCCGGCCGTGATCAGGAACGTGCGCGTCGCGAACTGGCACAACACGAACTGAGTCGAGCTCTGACTCGCGGCCGTGAGCATGGACCCGAGACTCATGCCGATGACGGAGATCAGCACGACTCGCCGCCGGCCGATCCGGTCGGCGAGCGGCACGAACAGGAACGCCGGCAGCGCGCCGAGGCGGGTGATGCTGGTGAAGTCGCCGAGGTCCGCCTTGCCGAGTCCGAAGCTCGCCGAGAGCTGCGGCAGGGCGTTCCCGAGCACGGAGAGGTCGTAGTTCTCGAAGAACATCGCGAACGTGAGCACGCCCAGCAGGCGCAGGTGCTCGGGCGCCAGGCTCGCCGGCACCCCGCCCAGGAACGGCGGAATCCACCAGGGATTCCGGAGCGCGGAGCGGTACGCGGGCGGAGGCTGGCTCAACGGCGCCACGATACAAGGATCGCGCGGGGAGCGCGGGCCGATTTTCCGTTAAGGTAGGTGGCGATGACGCAGACGCGCAGGTCCGAAGCGCCCCAGTCCGAGACCGCCAGCGCCCGGGGGCCGATCCGCGCGGTGACGGCGGCGGCGCTGTTCGACGGGCACGACGCCTCGATCAACATCATGCGGCGGCTGCTCCAGGCGCAGGGTGCCGAGGTCGTGCACCTGGGCCACGATCGCTCCGTCGAGGACGTCGTCACCGCCGCGCTCCAGGAGGACGCCGACGTCGTCGCCGTCTCCTCGTACCAGGGCGGGCACGTCGAGTTCTTCGGCTACCTCGTCGATCGCCTGCGCGAGGCCGGCGCGGGACACATCCGTGTGTACGGCGGCGGCGGCGGCGTGATCAGCCCCGACGAGGTGCGCGACCTGCACGCGCGCGGGGTGACTCGCATCTTCCGCCCCGAGGACGGACAGCGCATCGGCCTGGAGGGCATGATCCGCGAGATGCTGGTCGCGGGTCTCGCGCGCCCCGAGGTGCGGCCCGAGGAGGAGCTCGCGCGGCTCTCGATCGAGTCGCTGACCTCGATCGCGCGCCTGATCTCGTATTTCGAGGCCTCGGGCGGCGCGAGCGATGCAACGCTCGAGGCGCTGCGTCGCCGGGTCGAGTCGCGCCGGCGCGGCGCGCCTGCACCGGTGGTCGGCTTCACCGGCACCGGCGGCGCGGGCAAGTCGAGCCTGGTCGACGAGCTGGTGCGCCGCTTCCGGCTCGCGTATCCGGAGCGCAACGTCGCGGTGCTGTCCGTCGACCCGACGCGGCGCCGCAGCGGCGGCGCCTTGCTCGGCGACCGGCTGCGCATGAACGCGATCCGCGCACCGCACGTGTTCGTGCGCTCGCTCGCCACGCGCCGCGCGCACCTCGCGCTCTCCGGCGCGGTGGCCGACGGCGTGCGCGTGCTGCAGGCCGCGAACTTCGACCTGATCCTGGTCGAGACCGCGGGCATCGGCCAGAGTGACTCGGAGATCGTCGACCTCGCGGACGTGTCGGTCTACGTGATGACGCCCGAGTACGGCGCGCCGTCGCAGCTCGAGAAGATCGACATGATCGAGCTCGCGGACGCGATCGTGCTGAACAAGTTCGACCGCCGCGGCGGCGAAGACGCGCTGCGCGACGTGCGCAAGCAGTGGCGGCGCAACCACCCCGGAGTGACTCTCGCCGACGAGCGCGTGCCCGTGCTGCCGACGATCGCGAGCCGCTGGAACGATCCGGGCACGGACCGCGTGTTCGCCGAGCTGATCGGGATCCTGGCGGGGCGCGGCTTCGCGGGCTTTGACGCGTCGGCGCCGAGGCCCTTCGCGCTGCCCGAGGCGCAGGCGATCGTGCCGCCGGAGCGCACGCGCTACCTGGCCGAGATCGCGGAGACGGTGCGCGGCTACCGCGAGCGCGCCTCGCGCGACATGCACGCGGCGCGGCGCGCGTTCGGTCTCTCGGAGGCGCTGCGCGCGCTCGGTGACTCCCCGCCGGAGGGTGCGACGCCGCACGAGCCGGCCCAGGTTCGCGACGGCGCCGCCTCGAACGAGGTGCTCGCGCTGCGCCGGCGCCGCGACGCGGAGCTCGCGACCATGTCGCCGCAGGCGCGCGCCGAGCTCGAGCGCTGGCCGGAGACGCGCGAGCGCTACGGCGCGGAGCAACAGAGCTACGAAGTGCGCGGGCGCGCGATCCAGGCGCGCAATCACAGCGCGAGTCTCTCGGGCCTGTCGCTGCCGCGCGTCGCCCTGCCGCTCGCCGAGGAGTGGGGCGAGATCACGCGCTTCGCGGCGCTCGAGAACCTCCCGGGCCGCTTCCCGTTCACCGCCGGCGTGTTCCCGTTCAAGCGCGTCGAGGAAGACCCCGCGCGCATGTTCGCGGGCGAGGGCCCGCCCGAGCGCACGAACCGCCGCTTCCACCTCGTGTCACTCGGCCAGCCCGCGGTGCGGCTGTCGACCGCGTTCGACAGCGTGACCCTCTACGGGCGCGATCCCGATCTGCGGCCCGACATCTACGGGAAGGTGGGGACCTCGGGTGTCTCGGTCGCGACCGTCGACGACGCGGTGAAGCTCTACTCCGGCTTCGATCTGCTCGATGCGAAGACCTCCGTGTCGATGACGATCAACGGGCCGGCGCCGGTGGTGCTGGCGTTCTTCTTCAACGCGGTGATCGATCAGGCCGTCGAGACACATCTGCGCGAGACCGGGCAGCTCGAGCGCGTGCAGCGCGAGCTCGCGGCGCGCGCCGGACTGCCGAAGTACGAGGGCGCGCTGCCCGAGGGGCACGACGGCCGCGGGCTGGCGCTGCTCGGTGTCTCGGGAGATCAAGTGGTCGATCGGCCGACCTATGAGCGCCTGCGTTCGCAGGCGCTCGGGGGCGTGCGCGGCACCGTGCAGGCCGACATCCTCAAGGAGGACCAGGCGCAGAACACCTGCATCTACTCCACCGAGTTCTCGCTCAAGCTGATGGGCGACGTGCAGGCCTACTTCGCAAAGAACTCGATCGAGAACTTCTACTCGGTGTCGATCTCCGGCTACCACATCGCCGAGGCCGGGGCGAACCCGATCTCGCAGCTCGCGTTCACGCTCGCGAACGGCTTTACCTACTGCGAGTACTACCTGAAGCGCGGGCTCGCGATCGACGAGTTCGCGCCCAACTTCTCGTTCTTCTTCTCGAACGGTCTCGACCCCGAATACGCCGCGATCGGGCGCGTGGCGCGGCGCATCTGGGCGATCGCGCTGCGCGAGCGCTACGGCGCGGCGGAGCGCAGTCAGAAGCTCAAGTATCACATTCAGACTTCCGGCCGCTCGCTGCACGCCCAGGAGATGAGCTTCAACGACATCCGCACCACCCTGCAGGCGCTGCTCGCGCTGCAGGACGGCTGCAACAGCCTACACACGAATGCGTACGACGAGGCGGTGACGACGCCGACCACCGAGTCCGTGCGCCGCGCGCTCGCGATCCAGCTGATCCTGAACCGCGAGTTCGGCTGGCTGAAGAACGAGAACCCCGCCCAGGGCTCCTACTATCTCGACGCGCTCACCGACGCGGTCGAGGACGCGGTGCTCGAGGAGTTCGAGCGGATCTCCGCGCGCGGCGGAGTGCTCGGTGCGATGGAGACGATGTACCAGCGCGGCAAGATCCAGGACGAGAGCATGGTCTACGAGTCACAGAAGCACTCCGGCGAGCTGCCGATCGTGGGCGTGAACACCTTCCTCGCGCCGGACGCCGGGACCGAGGTTCCGGGCACGCGCGAGCTGATCCGCTCCTCCGCGGCCGAGAAGCAGGCATGTCTCGCGAACCTGCGCGCCTTCCACGCGCGCAACGCGGCGCGCGCCCCCGCGGCGCTCGCCCGCCTGCGCGAGGTGGCGACGAGCGGCGGCAACGTCTTCCAGGAGCTGCTCGAGACGGTGAAGGCGGCGAGCCTGGGGCAGATCTCCGAGGCCCTCTTCGAGGTCGGCGGATGCTACCGCCGGTCCATGTGACTCCGCTCGCCTTCGGCTCACTGCGCGCGCCTTCCCGATGATCGCGTGGGCACCCTACCCACGCTCCGGCGCTCGCGGGCCTCGCTCGGGACGGCCCTCGCTCGGCCGTCGCGTTGTTCGTCGCGCGGGTCGAGAAGACTCGGAGTGACCAAGCTGAGTCACTCAGACACTCACCCGACGCGCCGGAGCCCGGCGGGGGCCGGAGCCGGCTGAGGGGGGTCCCGTACTCGGGGGGACCCCCGAAGCGGCGACGGAC
>DATFUE010000254.1:0-3236 GCA_035261165.1 Myxococcota bacterium | reverse complement strand
TTGGTCGCCCTCGAGAACAAGGCGAGTCAGCGCGTGGTCGAGAAGCTCGGGTTCGTGCGCGAGGGCGTCGCGCGCGAAGCGGAGTACGTCGACGGCCGCTATCTCGACCACGTCCAGTACAGCTTCCTGCGCAGCGATGCGCGAGACCCTTCCGGAGGCGCGCGCCCGTGACGAAGTACGCGCTGCTCTCCGACGTCGGCATCGAGCGCACGAACAACGAGGACAGCGCGGCGGTGGACCTCGAGCTCGGGCTGTTCATCGTCGCCGACGGCATGGGCGGTCACGCTGCGGGCGAAGTCGCGAGCCGCATCGCGGTCGACTCGACGATCTCGACCTTGCGCTCCCGGCCGCGCCCCAGGCGCCTGCGCGACGAAGGCGAAGGGCTTCTCCAGGCGCTGCACGACGCGAACGCCGCCGTCGTGCGCGAGGCCGAAGAGCGCGGCACGCTCGGCATGGGCACGACCCTGTCCGCGGTCTTCGTGCGCCGGCGCAACGCGGTGATCGCCCACGTCGGTGACTCGCGCATCTACTCGATCACGAAGCAGGGCATCGCGCAGCTCACCGTCGACCACACGTTGGTACAGGCGATGGTCGAGCAGGGCGTGCTCACGTCGGAGCAGGCGCAGGCGCACCCGGACAAGCACGTGCTGACGCAGGCGATCGGCACGCTCGGCCGTCTCGAGCCGCAGGTCCTGCAAGCGAAGGTCCCCGCGCGCGGCCGTCTGCTGCTGTGCACCGACGGGCTGCACGACTCTCTCTCGACCGCCGAGATCGACGAGCTGGCGCGCCACGACGATCTCGACGAGGCGGCGCGCGCCCTCGTCGAGCGCGCGAACGCGCTCGGCGGTCACGACAACGTGACCGTGCTGCTCGTCGAGCCGTAGACCAAGACCCGGAGTGATCAGCGGCCAACGCGACGGCGAGGCGAGGGCCGCCCCGAGCCGAGCTTGCAAGCGGAGCGCGCAGTGAGCCGCAGGCGAACGAGGTCGATCGGTCCCGCAGCGAGTCTTCGAGTGAGAAGCAACCCACGAGGTGCTACCGGCCTCCGTGTGGGCGGCGAGTCACAGCGACCCGACTCACTCCAGCTCCTCCGTCCCCTCCACCACGCCGAGCCAGTCGAGCTCGCGGTAGTCACCGTCGAGATCCATTCCGTATCCCACGACCCAGCCGCGGGCGACCTCGAAGCCGACGTGGTCGAGCCTGAGGGGAACCTGCCTTCGCGACAGCTTCGAGACCAGGACGATCGTGCGCAGCGAGCGCGGCGAGCCCGCGCGCACGCGCGCAGTCACCGCCTCGAGCGTGCGGCCCTCGTCGGCGATGTCGTCCGCGATCACGACCTCGCGCCCGTAGAACTGCGCGGGCTCGCAGCCCTCGAGCTCGACGGGGCGGAGCTCGAGGCCGCGGCTGCGGCGAGCGCGCACGAAGCGCTGCTCCGCGCGCACGCCGCGCACGGCGAGAAGCTCGCTGAGGCGCGCGGCGAAGCGCAGCGCGCCTTCGGCAATCACGACCAGGAGCGGCTCGCTTCCCGCGAGAGCGTGCGCGAGGTCGGCGGCGAGCGCGGCGATGCGCTCCTCGACCGCGCGCGCCGAGTACAGCTCGCGCAGGCGAATCCCGTTCTCTTCCCCCACAGACACAGCAACGGATCGTATGCCGCCCGCGCGTGCCCGGCAAAGCGAGCTCGATTGGCATAGCATCGATCGGTGCCCGTCGAACCCGTGCCCGCTGCGACCGTGATGCTGCTGCGCGATTCGGTCGCCGGACCCGAGGTGCTCCTGCTCGAGCGCCACGCGAAGAGCGAGTTCCTGCCCGACGCGTACGTGTTTCCGGGAGGGCGCGTCGATGCGGCGGACCACGCCTTGGCGGCGCGCGTCGCGGGGATCAGCAGCGCGCAGGCGAGCGCCGCCCTGCGCAGCGTCGCGCCGGAGCTCGCGCTCGGCTTCTTCGTCGCGGCGATCCGTGAGACCTACGAGGAATCGGGCCTGTTGCTCGCGCGGCGCCGGGGAGCGACGGAGCTCCTCGACGCCGCGAGCGCGGCCGCGCTCGCGGGCCATCGCCTCGGGGTTCAGTCGGGCGAGCGCTCGTTTCGCGAGCTCGTGCTCGCGGAAGATCTCGTGCTCGCCGCCGATCTCCTGGCCGCTCACGCGCACTGGATCACACCCGAGGATTCGCCGCGCCGCTTCGACACGATCTTCTTCGCCGCCGAGACGCCGCCGGGCCAAGAGGCGCTGCACGACGGTGTGGAGCTCACCGATCACATCTGGGTCCGGCCAGAGCTGGGTCTCTCCGAGTACCGCGCCGGGAGGCGGCAGATGATTCTCCCGACCTGGGCGAACCTCGAAACCCTGCTCGGCTTCGGCAGTGCCCACGACGCCGTCGCTGCCTCGCGCCGGCGCTCACTCGTGCCGATCCTGCCCGTTCTCTCGGAACGCGACGGAAAGCGGCGCATCGTGATTCCCGCAGACGCGGGCTACCCGACGGTCGAAGAGCTGCTCGGCTAGCGCGGCCGCGCGGTATGCTAGCCGCGCGTGCGAGATTCAGCGGGCGGAACGGGCGCGGCGCAGCCGATCGTGGTTCTCGGCGGTTACGGCCGGGTCGGGCGCCACTGCGTCTCGGAGCTCGTGGCCCGCACGCGCGCGCCGCTGCGGATCGCCGCGCGGAACGCGCAGCGAGCGGAGTCGCTCGCGCTCTCCATCGGCGAACGCGCGAGCGCGGTCTACGCCGACGTGCAGGACGCGCGCGTGCTGGCGCGGGTGTTGGAGGGCGCGGCCGCGGTCGTCGCGTGTTGCGGGGGTGATCTGCTGGCCCCGCTACAGTGCGCGCTCGAGCTGCGCGTGCCGTTCGTGGGACTGTCGCCGGTTCCGCTCGAGCCGCGCAACCGCAGTCACCTGGCCGAGCTCGCCTGGAAGGCGCAGGTCCCGGTCGTGCTGCACGCGGGCGCGCTGCCCGGGATCCCCGGGCTGCTGGCCGAGTCACTCGTGCGCCGCGTGGCCTCGATTCGAAGTCTGCGCATCGCGTCGACCGGTCCGTTCGTGGCGACCGAGACCGCGCGCCGCGATCAACGCTCGCTGCGCATGACGCTCGCCGGGTCCGAGCCCCGGCGCGGGCGGCGCCTGCCCGAGCTGTGGCGCTTCTCGGATCCCGTGGGCCGCCGGGCGGTGGCGGGGGCGCCGTGCGCGGATCTCGCGGGCTTCGCCGAGATGCACTGCGTGGAGGAGCTGGCCTATCTCGAGCCGCGC
>DATFUE010000253.1:0-3419 GCA_035261165.1 Myxococcota bacterium | reverse complement strand
CGTCGCCAAGCCCGGCCTCGACGGTCACTCGAGCGGCGCGGAGCAGATCGCGATCTTCGCCCGCGACGCGGGCATGGAGGTCGTCTACGAGGGCATTCGACTCACTCCCGACGAGATCGTGAACTCCGCCCTGCAGGAGGGGGTGCACCTGATCGGCCTCTCGATTCTGTCGGGCTCGCACCTGGCGCTCGCCCCCGAGATCGCGCGGCGGGCGCGCATTCCGGTGATCGTCGGCGGGATCATTCCCGACGAGGACGCCGAGAAACTGCGCGCCGAGGGCATCGCCGCCGTCTACACGCCGCGCGACTACGACGTGCTGCGCGTGCTGCGCGAGATCGTCGACATCGCCGCCGCCGCGCATGGCGCAAGCTGACGCGGAGCTCGAGTCACTCGTCCGCGCCGTGCGCGCGGGCGATCATGCGGCCATCTCGGCCGCGCTCGCGCACGTCGAGGACTCGCGTCCCGACACGCTCGAGCTGCAGCGCCGGCTGATCGGGCGGCTGGCAGAGGGCACGCTGCGCGAGCGCGCAGTCGTCGGCATCACGGGGCCGCCCGGCGTCGGCAAGTCGACCCTGGCGGGGCGACTCATCACGCGCTGGCTCGCGGCCGGCGCGTCCGTGGGCATGGTCGCGGTCGATCCCTCGAGCCGCCGCTCCGGAGGGGCCCTGCTCGGCGACCGCGCGCGGCTGCGCTTCCGCCCGGAGGAGCGCGTGTTCGTGCGCTCGATGGCGGCGCGCGACCAGCTCGGCGGGCTCGCGCCCGCGACGCGCGCCGCGGTGGCGGTGCTGCGCGCGGCGTGTGACTGGGTGGTGGTCGAGACGGTCGGCGTCGGTCAGAGCGAGGTCGACGTCGAGACCGTCGCCGAGACGGTCGTGCTGGTGCTGCAGCCCGGCTCCGGCGACACCCTGCAGTTCATGAAGGCGGGCATCCTCGAGATCCCCGACGTGCTGGTCGTGCACAAGTGGGACCTCGGCGCGCTCGCGGAGCGCACCCGCGCGGACCTCGAGGGCTGGCTCGCGCTCTCCCAGCTCGCACCCGGCGCGTGGCGCCCGCCCGTGATCGGCGCGAGCAGCGAGACACAAGTCGGTGTAGAGGCGGTGGCGAACGCGATCGACGCCCACCGCGCGCACCTCGCGGGCGGCGAGCTCGAGGCGCGGCGCGCGCGCGGGCGCGCAGCCTGGGCGCTCGAGCTGTTCGCGCGCCGCTTCGGGACGCTCGGCCTGGAGCGCGCGGGCGGGCGCGCGGAGGCGGAGCGGATCTGCGCGAAGACGCCCGGCTCGGCGCTCGACGCGTTCAGCGAGCTCGCCAGGCGAGCAGGGCTTCCCGAGTAGCCGCCGGCAGCTCGAGTGACTCGACCAGCGCCGCGAAGTTGGTGAGCGCCCGCAGCACGACTCCCGCCGCCGCGAAGCGCTCCACCGCTTTCGGGAAGCCGTACTCGAAGATCGCCTGCACGCCGACAACCACACCGCCCTCTTCGCCGAGCGCCTCGACCGCGGCCAGCGAGCTGCCGCCGAAGGAGACCGCGTCCTCGACCAAGGCCACCCGCTCGCCGCGCAGCGTGCGGCCCTCGACGCGTTTCCCCTTGCCGTGCTCCTTCGCGCTGCCGCGCACGTACACCATCGGCAGCTGCAACAGGTCCGCGACCCAGGCCGCGTGGGGGATGCCCGCGGTCGCGGTCCCGGCGATCACCTCCGCGTCCGGGAACGAGCGGTGGATCGAGTCGGCCAGCGCGGCGGCGATCCGCTTGCGCGCCTCCGGGAACGAGATCACCACGCGGTTGTCGCAGTAGATCGGCGCGCGCTCGCCCGACGCCCAGGTGAACCAAGTCGCCGGATCGCTGCGCACCTCGACGGCGCCGATCGCGACGAGCAGCTGCGCGCACTCCGCCGCGTTCACCGCTCGCGCCCGATCCACTGCGGCTCGGCGACGCCGGCGCGCCGGTTCACCACGCGCGCGAGCACGAACAGAAAGTCGGACAGCCGGTTGAGATAGCGCACGAGCAGCGGCTCGAGCGGCTCGCGCTCGCCGAGCGAGATCACCGCGCGCTCGGCGCGCCGGCACACGGTCCGGCCGAGGTGCAGGAGCGCCGCCGCGCGCGCCCCCCCCGGCAGGATGAAGTTGCGCAGCGGCTCGAGCTCGGTCTCGAGCTGATCGATCCAGGTCTCGAGCTCGGTCACGTCGCGCTCCGCCACGCGCGGGCCGGCCTTGCCGCGCGCCGCGCGCTCGGCGATGCCCGGAGTCGCGAGCTCGCCGCCAAGGTCGAAGAGCGAGGACTGGATCGTCTCGAGCTTCGCGGAAAGATCGGCCTGCGCGAGCTCCGCGCGCGCGAGCCCGAGCACGGAGTTCAGCTCGTCGACCTCGCCGTACGCCGCGACGCGCGCGGCATTCTTGCGCACGCGCTCGCCGCCGAAGAGGGACGTCTCTCCAGTGTCACCCCCGCGCGTGTAGATCTTCATCGCGGTCGAGTATAACTGGGCGCGGCTGACGGGGAGGGTCGCTTGGCGGTCACGGTGAAACGGGAAGACTCGAGCGTCTCGCTCGTCGGCGAGCGCGTGCGGGTGCGTCTCGAGCTCGCGCCGCTGCGTCTCTCGCTCAGCGACCCGAGCGGCGAGGTCGGCGTCTGGGGCGCGCGCGTGGCCGCGCTCGTCGACGGCAAGCCGCACGCGGACGGCAAGCCGAGCGGCACGCGGGTCGTCGCCAACCTCGTGCGCGACCTCGTCTTCGAGGACGACGTCGAGACGCCGCTCGGCCGAGCCGCGCGCGTGCGCGCGCGGCTCGCCGTCGCCGACGGGCTGGAGATGGGCATCGCGATCGAGCTGGGCAGCGACTGGCCCGGCATCTCGCTCGCGCTTGAGCTGCGCAACACCGGCGGCCGCGCGCGCGACGTGGCCGCGCTCGAGCCGTTCCTCTGGGAGCCGGGCGCGGGCGCACGCCTCGCGCTGCCGGGCGACGCGGGAGCGCTGCGCTTCCTGGCCCTGGGTCACCAGTCGTGGTCGCCGGCGCGCTGGCTGCGCCTCGGCGAACGGCCGCGGCTGCCGCGCCGCGTGGTGCGGCGCATATTCACTTCTCCTTTCGTTCCGCGCGCGAAGCGCGGCCGCTTCGTGTCGGAGTCCGCGACCGCGCTCGGCCAGCCGGGGCGCGCGGGCCTCGCGCTCGGCTTCACGAGTCACTCGCGGTTCCTGTCGTGGATCGAGCTCGCGAACGAGCCGGGGCGGGTGCACGCGCTGTGCGCGCGCTGCGCCACCGACGGCGAGTCACTCGCGCCCGGCGGCTCCCTTGCCAGCGAGCGCCTGTGGCTCGGCATCAGCGCGCCGCTCGAGGAGGCGCTCGGCCAGTGGGCGGAGCGCGCGGGCCGCGAGATGGGCGCGCCCGTACCCGCGCGCTCGCTCAGCGGCTGGTGCTCGTGGTACCGCTTCGGC
>DATFUE010000252.1:0-5157 GCA_035261165.1 Myxococcota bacterium | reverse complement strand
TGCGCGAGATCGTGCTCGCGACCGCGCGCGCGTTCGGCCAGCCCGACGGCTACGTGCGCCTGCTGGTCACCCGCGGCGACGGCGCGATGGGCGTCGACCCGACGCGCTGTCCGAGCCCGCGCATCGTGTGCATCGCCTGCGAGATCGAGCTGTATCCCGAGGAGAAGCTGCGCGCCGGCGTCGACATGGTCACGGTGAGCGTCCGCCGCCCTGCCGCGGACGCGCTCGACCCGCGGGTGAAGAGCCTCAACTACCTGAACAGCGTGCTCGCGAAGCGCGAGGCGCGGCTGCGCGGTGCCGACGAGGCGCTGATCCTGAACGCCGCCGGCATGGTCGCCGAGGCCGCCGTCGCGAACGTGTTCGCGTTCCGCCGCGGCGCGCTCGTGACCCCGCCCTCGAGCGACGGCGCGCTCGAGGGAGTGACTCGCGCGAGCGTGCTCGAGCTCGCCGCGGGGCTCGGCATTCCCGCGCGCGAGCAGACGCTCTCGCGCATGGACCTGATCTCCGCGGACGAGGTGTTCCTCACCGGCACCGGCGCGAAGGTCGTCGGCGTGCGCAGCCTGGACGGCGCGCCGATCGGAAGCCGCGCGCCCGGCGCCGTTACCGAGAAGCTCGCGGCCGAGTTCGGCGCGTTCGCGCGCCGCGACGGCCCGGTCTTCATGAGCTGAAGCGCTAGCGCCGGATCTTCATGTGGTGCGCGAGCTGCTCCGGCGAGTACGCGTGCTCGGGGCCGACGACGCAGGCGCTGCGCGCCGCGCACGCGCCTGCGCAGCGGGGGTCGGCGAGGCGGGTGTCGTAACACCGCCGGGTGTCGAGGCCCTCTTCGGCGACCGCGACGCCGACGCAGGCGGTCACGCAGGGCGCGGGACACCCGGTGCAGGGGTCGAACGGCGGGGCGCTCGTCTCGGGCAGTGACTCGGGCAGCAGCAACACCCCGCGCAGCGCGATCCAGGGGCCGAACTCGGGATGGATCAGGACGCCGACGCGGCCGGGCGAGCCGAGGCCCGCGCGGCGCGCCAGCGCCACGAGCGGGAGATACACGCCCTCGCGGCGGTCCGCATAGAAGCCGATCGCCGCCGGCGGATCCCAGAGGCGCGCCGCCGCCTCGAGCGCCCGGCGCGTGTAGCGGTCGAGCGGATCGTCGGAGAGCGCCCGTTCGGGCGAGTCCGCGAACTTCTCCCAGAGCGCCCGGCCGGCGTTGCCGACGATGAGCGCCCCGCGGGCGCCGGGTGCGAGCGCCGCCGCGCGCCACGCGGTCGGTACGAGCGCGTCGTAGGCCGCGATCGGCAGGCTGCCGGTGAGTCCGAGGCCGGCGCGCGCGAGTGACTCGACCGCGCGTCCGGCGCTCACGCGCCGCTCTCGAACCGCCCGCCGACGCCGAGACCGACGCGCGCCGCGAAAACGTGCGCCGGCTCCTTGGCGCCGTCCGCCCGCACGCGCGCGATGCGCAGCGCGCCGCCGCGCAGGGCGATCACGAGGCCCGAGTCGTCGACTCGAACCACGGTCCCCGGCGCCGCAGCCTCCGCGGGCAGGAGCGCCGCATCGAAGAGCCGGACCTGGGTCGCGCCGAAGCGCAGGAACGCGCCCGGCTGCGGATCGCAGCCGCGCACCCGGCGATCGATCTCGACCGCCGACTTCGAGAGCCCGATCGCCGCGACCGAGTCGTCGACCAGGCCCTGCGCCGTGGCGAGTGACTCGTCCTGGGCCTGCGGCCGCGCGCGCCCGGAGGCGACGAGCTCCACCGCCTCGACCAGTGCGTCCACGCCGAGCGGCGCCAGCTTCTCGAAGAACAAGCTCGTGACCGTCTCCCGCGGCGCGATCGGCACGGGCCCCGTCTGGAACACGATCGGCCCGGTGTCCGCGCCCTCCTCCGGGACGAAGATCGACACGCCCGTCTGCGACTCACCCAGGATGATCTGCCACTGCAGCGCGGCGCCGCCGCGAAAACGCGGCAGGAGCGACGGGTGGAAGCAGAGACTCTTGTGTTTCGGCTGGTCGGTGAGCTCGCGCGGCAGGAACACCTGCACCGACGCCAGCACGTTCAGGTCGGGCGCGAGCGCCGAGTGCTCCGCGAGAGCGGCGGCGATCGGCTCGCCCGTCCGCTTGCGGTAGAAGCGGCGCCGCACGAGCGGCAGGCCGAGCTCGCTGGCGCGCGCCGCGAGCGAGTCGGGGCGGCCCGCGTCCGGCGGCGCGAACACGCCGGCGATCTCGTGTCCGTTTGCGCGCAGCCGCTCGAGCGTGTCGCGACCGAACGCGGCCTGGCCGAAGAGGGCGATGCGCAAACTCATCCCGGCAACCTAGCACGCGGGCCGATCGCCCGGACCGGCACCGCGGGCGCGCCCAGCGCGAGCACGCGCGACGGCAGATCGCGGGTGACCACGGAGCGCGCGCCGACCACGACGTCGTCGCCGATCGTGACTCCCGCGAGCACGGTCACGTCCGACGCGATCCACACGCGCTCGCCGATGACGACCGGCGCGCTGCGCTCGGGCGTGTTCACGTCGAGATCGTGGAAATCCGAATCGAGCACGCGCGAGCCGAAGCCGATCAGCGAGTCGTCGCCCATGCGGATGCCGACGTTCGCGTGCAGCATCGCGCCGTTGACGAGACAGCGGGCGCCGATCTCGACGCGCGCCCCGCTCGCGGCGGTGATGCGATTCTCGCCGCATTCGAGCCGCAGCCAGACACGCGGCCCGAGTGAGACGAGCCCGCCCGACTGCACCCAGACGTGATTCCCTCGCGCGCGCTCCGCGGCGAAGCCCGCGCCCACCTCGAGCCGGCCGCCGGGCTCGATGCGCAGCGCCGCGAAGCGCAGGTTCGGCGACGCGCTCGGGTCCGCGCGCAGCCGCTCGCCGAAGCGCGCCGCGAACAGCGCGAAGCGCAGGCGGTCCCAGCGGTAGATCGCGCGCAAGAGCGGTGCGTTCATGGCGGCGGAGTCTAGCGGCGGCAGGGCCGCCTGCCGCGACGGCACGCTGAGCGTTGCCTCTGCTGTCCGCACGTGTCACTCGCGCGCGACACTCGAACCGGACGCCTGAAGGCGCCGATGAGAGCCGCGACGATGGAAGCGAAGGACGAGGCGCTGTACGCGCTGGTGCGCACCGAGCTCGAGGCGGCATTCGATCCCGCGGAGCTGCGCCGGCGCGGCTCCGACGCGCTGCACGAGCTCTCGATCGACGCGGCCGCATTCGCGGCGCTGCGCCTGCCCGGCGAGATTCGCGTTCGCGTCGGGAATCCCGGCGGTCACCGCGCGGGGCGCACGAGCGTCGAGGTGCTGCTCGCCGATCAGCCGTTCATCGTCGACTCCGTGCGCCTGACCTTGCGGCGCCTGGACCGGCGCGAGCTTCTGCTGCTGCACCCGCTGCTCGCGCTCGAGCGCGAGGCGGACGGCACGATCTCGCGCTTCGGGCGCGAGGCGGTGGGGCGGACGCGCGAGTCGTACATCTACGCAGAACTGCGTCAGCTCGCGCACGAGGGAGAGCGCCTCGCGCTCGAACAAGAGCTCGAGCGCGCGCTCGCGGACACGCGCTGCGTGGTGGCCGACCACGCGGCGATGCTCGCCCAGCTGCACGCCCACGTCGCGAATCTCGAGGGCTGCGCGGCGGCGCTGCCCGGCGGTCCCGAGCGCGCGCGCGACCTGGCGGCGGTGCTGCGCTGGCTCGAGGCGAAGAACTTCCTGTTCATGGGCTACCGGCGCTACGAGGCGAAGCGCGGCCGGCGCGGCTGGCAAGTCGAGCTCGAGCCGGGCAGCGGCCTCGGCCTGTTGCGGGGTGCGGCCGACTCGCGCTTCTCCGACGCGGGCGAGGACGTGCCCCCTCCGCCGCTGGTCGGAGAGCGCCTCGACGACGAGCGCGTGATCTTCTTCGACAAGACGCGCAGTGACTCGACGGTGCACCGCCACGGCCGGCTCGATTCGCTGTCGCTGAAGCTTCTCGATCCCGACGCTCGGCCGATCGGCTTCGGCCGCTTCGTGGGTCTGCTCACGCACCGCGCCATCCGCATGCGCCCGTCGGACATCCCCATTCTCGCCGCGCGCCGCATGCGCGTCGTCGCGAGCCTCGGCCCGGAGTCGGGCTCGCATACCTACAAAACGGCGCTCGAGGCGTACGACTGTCTGCCGGTCGAGTTCCTTTTCCCAGCCGAACAGGCTGACGTCGCGCGCACGGTGTCTCGCATCGTCGCCGCGGCGGAGCGGCGCAAGCTCGAGGTCACCACGGTCGCGGACGCGACGAACCGCTCCTTCTTCGTCTCGGTGGCGCTGCCGCGCCAGCTCTACGAGGAGCGGATCCGCGAGGAGATCGACCGCTTGCTCGAGACGCAGCACGCGGCGCGGCACATCGACCACCGCAGCTCGTTTCTCGACGACGACCTCGCGCTGGTGCACTTCTTCTGCGGCTGCGATCGCGAGCTCGACCTGGCCGCGCTCGGCAAGCTCGAGGCCGAGATCGCGGCGATCGTCGAGCGCTGGGAAGACCGCTTCGAGGCCGCGCTCGTCGACGCTCAGCCCGACGATCGCACGCTGCGCCTCGCCGACGCGTACGCGGACGCCTTCCCCGAGTCGTACCGGGTCGTGACTTCGGCCGCCGAGGCGGTGCTCGACGTGCGGCATCTCGAGCGGCTGCACACGGGTGAGTCACCGGTCGAGCTCGGCCTGGACTTCGCAACCGAGTACGGCGACGCGAGCACGCACCGGCTCAAGATCTACCTGCGCGGCCGCCCCTATCTCACGGAGCTGCTGTCGGTGGTGCACCAGTTCGGCGTGCGCGTGATCGACGCGACCTCGACCGAGGTGCACGCGCTCGCGCGCCCGTCGGCGTGGATCGTCTCGTTCCGCATCGAGCCGATGGCGCAGGGCGTCGGCCGCGCCGGCGACGCCGAGGCGCGCGCCCTCGACGGCTTGCGCGCCGCGCTCTCCGCGCGCGTCGACAGTGACGACCTGAATCGACTCATTCTGGGCACGGAGCTCGACTGGCGCGCGGTCGACGTGCTGCGCGCCTATCTCGAGTTCTCGCGCCAGATCGGCCAGGCGCCGCGCGGCTCCGCGGCGCGCGACGCGCTCGTGCGCCACCCGGAAGCGGCGCGCTCGGTGATGCGACTCTTCCGTGCGCGCTTCGACCCGGAGCTCGGCAACCGCCGCGAGGACGAGCTCGCCGAGGCGGG
>DATFUE010000251.1:0-6404 GCA_035261165.1 Myxococcota bacterium | reverse complement strand
GTCCGCGCCGACACCGCTGCGGATCAGGGTCGTCGGCGACGGCAGCCCGCGAATCGTGATCTCGAGTCGTGCGAGCACCGCCTCGTCCGCCCCGGGCAGCGCCTGCACGAGATAGCCGCCGGCGGCCGCGATGCGGCCGTCGCTCTCGACGAAGACGCCGGCCGCTAGCGCCGACGGGGTCTGCTCGCTCGCGGCGAGATAGTGCGCGATGTCCTCGGCGACCTCGCCGGAAGTGAGCGGCACGATGCCCGTATACGGCTCGCGCCAGGCCGGGTGGTAGCGAACGACCGCCAGAATCCCCTTGCCGATGGCCGCCGCGACGTCGAGCTTTCCGCCGCGCGGCGGCGGATGCACCGAGGGATCCGTCACGTAACCCCGTGCCCGGCCGAGGTGATCGGAGATGACGGTCACCTGACCGATGGGTCCGTCACCGCGGAACTGGAGCTGCAGTGTCTCGCCGTCGTCGGCGCCCGAAGCGATCAGCACCGCGCCCATGAGCGCGCGGCCGAGCGCCGCGCTCGCGGTCGGCGCGGTGCCGTGTCGCCCCGCCGCTTCGGCGACCAGACCCGTGGCGACGAGGGCGCGCACACTGAGTCCGCCATCGGCGGACACGGTGCGCACCAACTCACACGGCGTGATCGGAGTCTCGATGGCTAGAGAACGAGCTCGGCGACGGTGCGCACCGCCTCGAGCTGACCCGTTCCCAGACACATCGTCCCCGCCGGCGACGCCTTCCAGGCGGCGATACGGTCGCGAATCCGCTCGCGTGGGCCGACGAGCGCCACCTCGTCGACCAGCGCGTCGGGAACCGCCGCCACGGCCGCCCCGCGATCACCGGCGAGAAACGCGTCCTGGACGCGAACCGCAGCTTCCTCGTAGCCGAGACGCTTGGCGTAGTCGTTGTAGAAGTTCTTGCCCCGCGCGCCCATGCCGCCGATGTAGAGCGCCAACATCGGCTTCACCGCGTTTCTACACTTCTCCAGGTCGTCGCCGAGGACGCAAGTGACGAACGGCGCCACGTCGAAGTTCGCGAGACTCTTCCCGCCGCCAGCCTTCTTGAAGCCCTCCTCGACGTGGGGCGCGAACACCGACCACTTCTCGGGTGACATCCAGATCGGGAAGAACCCGTCCGCGACCTCGGCGGCGGTCTTCACGCCCGCCGGACTGATCGCCGCGGTGTAGATCGGCAGGTCCGCGCGTCCGTGCAAGATGCTCTTCAGCGGCTTGCCCAGGCCCGTGGCGCCGGCTCCGGTGTATGGCAGGTCGTACTCTTCGCCGTGAAACTCGACGGGCTTCTCGCGTTTCAGGATCGAGCGAATGATCTGGATGTACTCGCGCGTCCGAGCGAGTGGCTTTCCGTAGCGCACGCCGTGCCAACCCTCGACGACCTGTGGACCGGACGGTCCAAGGCCCAGGACGAAGCGGCCGCCGGAGAGTGCGTCGAGAGTCATCGCGGTCATCGCGCACATCGCAGGCGTGCGCGCCGGTATTTGCATGATCGCGGTGCCGAGCCGAATCCGGGTGGTCTGAGCCCCGACCCACGCGAGCGGCGTGATCGCGTCCGATCCGTACGCCTCGGCGGTCCACACAGAGTCGAAGCCGAGGCGCTCGGCCTCGAGAATCAGGTCGACGGGCATTCCCATGCCTCGACCGGAGTATCCGACGGTCAGTCCGAGTCGCATTGAAGTCTCCCTTCCCGAAGATTCGTCGACTGCGCCGATGCTACACCCGGACAAACGCTCGGCGCAAAGACGCGGGGCGCTTGCCTGTGCACACGTCACAGACCGAAATCTGGGCACGAGTCGCAATTCCTCTCGACACTCTCGACATCGCCTCCTAATCTACGCGCGTGTTTCACGACTCATCTGTCCAGTATCCGGATTACAGCATTGTTTGCATTGTCTTTGCTTTGGGAAGGGAGTTCTGTATGTCGTGGCAACGCTCAGAGCAGTCTCTGGTGAGACGACTCGATGGTTCGCGTGACCGTAATAGCGGAGGTGACTGGCGTGGCAACTAAGAGAAAGAAGGCTGGAGCGCAAGGCACGAGCCGCAAGCGCACGAACCGACTGTCTCCAGCAGGGCGCAGGGCGATCTCGCTGGCGGCCAAGCGCCGTTGGGCGAAGTATCGCGGTAAGCGCAAGAAGAAGTAGTTCGACGACGACGGACCACCAACGTCATCGCAACGTCGGGGTGAGCGCCGCGTGCGGTGCTCACCCCGCGTCTGCTTTGCGCGCCGGAAAATCCCGGGGGAATGAGGACGATCTCATGCTGCGCCGTTTCATCGTGTGTCTCACTGCATCCGCCGCGCTCAGCGGCTGCATCCTGTACGCGCCGGTCGATCTCGGCTCACTGGGCGGGCCCGGTGAGCTCCGCGAGACCCTCGTCGAGGGAACGAGCGGGCCCAAGATCGTGCTGGTCGAGATCTCCGGCGAGATCTCGGACCTCGAGGACCGCGCGAACTTCTCGCTCACCCAGCGCCCCAGCATCGTCGCCGAGACCAAGAACGTCCTGGAGCGGGCGGCCGCGGACGACGACGTCGCCGCGCTTCTGCTGCGCATCAACTCGCCGGGCGGCTCCGTGGCCGCGAGCGACACGCTCTACCACCAGATCAAGGCCTGGAAGGAGGAGAACAAGAAGCCCGTGTTCGCCTTCTTCAACGGGATCTCGGCCTCCGGCGCCTACTACGCCGCGATGGCCGCCGATCACATCGTCTCGCATCCCGCCGCGGTGACTGGCTCGATCGGCGTGATCATGCCCGGGCTCAGCATCGAGGGCCTGATGGAGAAGTACGGCGTCGCGGATCAGACGCTCACCAGCGGCCCGTACAAGGACGCCGGCTCGCTGTTCCGCGACATGCGGCCCGAGGAGCGCAAGCAGCTCCAGTCCGTGATCGACGATCTCTACCGGCGCTTCACGAGCGTCGTCGCGCAGGGCCGACCCGGGCTCGACGCGGCCAGGATTCGCACGCTCGCCGACGGGCGCGTGTACAGCGCGGACCAGGCGCTCGCGGCGGGCCTCGTCGACGAGCTCGGCTACCTCGAAGACACCGTCGCGGCGATCCAGAAGCGCGCGGGCATCAGCGAGTCGCGGGTCGTCGTGTACCACCGCTCGAACTCCGTGCGCGAGAACATCTACAGCCGCGCCCTGGGCGCTCCGGACCTGTCGCTCTCGGCGCTCGAGCTCGGGCTCGCCTCGCTGCGCAGGAGCGCCCTCGCCCCGGGCTTCTACTACCTGTGGCCGGCTGCACTGACTCGCTGAGCGCCTCCGCCGGCGCGGCGCAGCCGTCGCGCTCCGTGCACGCCACGCGCGCCTGTCACTCGCCGTCGGCAAACAACGGTCGCACTGCACTCAAGGCTTGCGGGCGAAAACACGAACCGAAGCCGAGATGCGCAGGCTCACGATCACGCTTCGGATTTGTGCGTACGCGGCCCTGACGGGTTTCCTGTTTGCAGTCTTCATGGTGGGCTTTCTCCCCGCGCAGGCGAGGCGACTGGGCAGCAGCGTCATGGCCGACTCGGCGGTGACTATCGCGGCCCTGTTCGCGGCCGACCTCGAGCCGGCATACGCCGCGGGCGCAGCCGGCGGCGATCAGGCCATTCGCGCCGCCCTGCGCCGCCTCGCGGGCGAAGCGGGGGCGTCCGAGGCTCAGCGCCCGGGTGCGCAGGGGCTGCGAGTCACTCGCGCGACCGTCTACTCGCAGTCCGGCGAACGCGTCGCGGGTTACAACGACGCGGAGCGCGAGCAGTCGAACGCGCGCCCGCAGCGCAGCCCCCGGGTCGAGCAGCTCGAGGACACGCTGCGCGTAGCCGCGCCGATCTTCGGCGACGGCGACTACAAGGGCTTCGTCAGCATCGACTTCTCCACCGCGACGCTCAGCGAGCTCGCGCAGCACACCGTCTGGGGCACCCTGCTCGCGTCCCTCGTCCTGGGCGCGGCGCTGATCTCGGTCGCGTTCTTCGTCGCCCGCTCGATCGGGGCGCCGGTCGAGCGCCTCGCCGGCGCGATGCGCGCCCTCGCCCGCGGCGAGGGCGATCTCACCTTCCGGCTGCAGGTCGAAGCACAAGACGAGGTCGGCCAGCTCGCGGAGCAGGTCAACCTGTTCTTGGCCAAGCTGCAGTCCGTCATGCGCGAGGTGGCCGACAACGCGACCACGCTGTCGGCCTCGTCGGACGAGCTCGCGCGCATCTCCGATCGGCTGGTCGAGAACAGTCAGTCCATGAGCGACGGCGCCAGTGCGGTCGCCGAGCGCACACACGAAGTCTCGTCGAGCATCGAGGCGGTCGCGGGCGCCGCGCAGGAGGCGACCCGCAACGTCTCCGCGGTCTCGAACTCGACCGCGCAGATGAGCCAGAACATGGCGCAGGTGTCACTCGCGGCCGAGGCGGTCGCCTCGAACGCCGTCGAGGTCGAGGGCTCGATACGCGACATCTCCGACGCCATGGCGACGATCCGCGGCAACACCGAGAAGGCCGCGACGGTGAGCCGCCAGGGCGCCGAGAAGGCGACGCCGGTTCAGCAGCTGCTGCGCGAGCTGACCCAGAGCGCGGAGGCGACGGGCAAGATCGTCGCGCTGATCCAGAAGGTCGCCGACCAGACGAATCTCCTGTCGCTGAACGCGTCGATCGAGGCCGCGTCCGCCGGCGACGCGGGCAAGGGCTTCGCCGTGGTCGCGAACGAGGTCAAGGACCTCGCGCGCGAGACCACCGAGGCGACCAAGAAGATCGAGCTGCAGATCAGCGACATGCAGAGCTTCACGCGCCAGTCAGTCGGAGCGATCGGCCAGATCATCGAGCTCATGGAAGGCGCGCACGCGATCAACTCGGCGATCGCCAAGGCCGTCGAGGACCAGACGCAGACCTCCGCGAAGGTGTTCGAGGCGACGAGCGATTCGACCAAGATGATCGCCGACGTGACCGGCAACATTGGCGAGGCTTCGAACATGGCCGCCGAAGTCGCGGGCAAGGCTTCCGACCTGATGCGCGGCATCTCGAACATCTCCGAGAACGCCGGCAAGGCGTCGCGCGGCGCGCTCGAGGTCGGGTCACACATCGAGGCGGTGCGACTCTCCGCGGTGGACTCGTCGAACGAGTCCGCGGCGGTGCGAAAGCGCTCGCAGGAGCTCCAGGAGCTCTCCACCAAGCTGAAGTCGATCGTCGTCCAGTTCCGCACCTGACGCGTCCCGCTCGGCGAAGCCGAGCCACCCTACTTCGCTCGGCTGCGCCATCGGGCGCGCCACCCTGGCCGAGTCAAACTCTCGCGCACCGCGCCTTCGGCTTGCGGTCGGAGTACGCGAGCTATGCCGAAAGGCTGACCTCGAGACTTGTGGTGCCGTCCCGATCTTCGGACGAGATCGGAAGGCCGTCGCGGAACACGATCCAGCGGGTGTGACCTGCGGGCACGCGCGGACCGGGAGTGAGCACACCGACGAGGTTCAGCGGGTCGGCGGCGGAGACGCGCACGAGCTCGCCCGTGTCCGGGCGCGAGCGGGCGCGGCGCAGGCGCGGGATCGCGTCGGGCAGCGCGAACTGCTCGCCGGTGAAGCCGGTGACGAAGCGGCCGCCGCGCACGAGCCCACGCGCCTCGAGCCGGCGCAGGGCGGCGTGCACCGCGCGCCAGCCGTCGGGCAGCCACTCGCGCGCGACCAGGTCGCGGAACACGACGCCGTAGCGGCGCAGCAGCCGCCAGGCGAGCGCCTCGGCGCGCTCTTCGCCCTCGGGCGCGGGCGCGAGCGCCGCGAGCTCCACCCAGCGACCTTCGGGCACCGGCAGTCCGCTGGGCAGAACGCGCGAGCGACCCGGGCGGCGGCGCGAGTCACGTCGCTGCGAGCCGCCGAGCAACCGGCGCAGCGGAGCGAAGCCGTCGCAGCTCACGAGTCCCTGCGCGACCAGCTCGCGCAGGCCCTCCTCGAGCTCGACGGGCAAGAGGCGGGTCGCGGCTTCGATCTCGCGCGCGAACAGCGCGCCGCGCCCCCGAAGGACGGCGAGGACGCGCTCGGCCGGGCCGCGCAGCGTGTGCTCGCGCGCGGGCGCCGGGCCGGCCACGTTCAGCAGCTCGTCGAGCTCCGCGCGCGGGAAGACACCGATCGGCGTCAGGCGCGACGGCTGCGTACCGTGCTCGCCGGTCGCGGGCATCACGCGGCCCCAGGCCGCGGCGCCCGAGAGACACAGCGCGTCGAGCATCGCCGGCTTGTAGCCGTCGACGCGCGCCGGCAGCAGCTCCGCCTCCCAGGCCGCGGCCGCGGCTTCGAAGCCCGAGAGTGTCTCGAGCGCGCGCAGGAGCCCGCCCTCGCCCGCGAGCTTCGTGCCCGGCGCGACGTGCTGCCACTCCAGCAGGAAGCGCAGCAGGACGCGCGCGCTGACCGGCTCGATCTCGCGCCGCAGTCGCGCCAGGGTGTAGCGGTGGAT
>DATFUE010000250.1:0-2038 GCA_035261165.1 Myxococcota bacterium | reverse complement strand
TGCAGCGAGCGGACGCTCGAGTCACCGGAGAAGATCACCCTGCTGGTCGAGCGCGCGGCGCAGCTGCGCGCCAGCGACCTGTTCGTGCAGGTGTACCGTGCGGGGCGCAGCTGGTTCGCGTCGAGCCACGCGGACGACGCGCCCTTTCGTGCCATCCGCGCCGCGCACCCGGACGCGCCCGCGCCGCTCGCCGATCTGATCGCGCGCGCGCACGCGCGCGGGATCCGGGTGCACGCCTGGTTCAACTGTCTCGCGCTCGCGCAGAACCGCGACGCGCCGATCGTGCAGCAGCTCGGGCGCGACGCGGTGCTGGTCGACCGCGCAGGCCGGAGCCTGCTCGACTATCCCGAGGGCAACGTGCCGCCGCCCGACGGCGCGTGGCTCGAGCTCGAGACCCCGGGCTATTGGCTCGATCCCGCGCTGCCGGGGGTGGTCGAGTATCTCGCCGCGACGGTCGAAGACCTGGCGCGCGAGGCGCCGGATCTCGACGGCCTCCACCTCGACTACATCCGCTACCCGTACGCGCTACCGATGACGCCGGGCTCGCGCTTCCGCGGGCTCGACTTCGGCTACGGCGAGAGCGCGAAGGCGCGCTTCGCCGCCGAGAACGGGAGCTTCGAGCTCGGCGACAAATGGGACGACTTCCGGCGCGCGCGGGTGGGCGAGCTCGTCGCGCGGCTGCGCGCGAGCATGCCGAGCAAGTGGAAGCTCTCGGCCGCGGTGCTCGCGTACGCCGACCGCGCCTATCTCACCGCGCTGCAGGACTGGCGCGGCTGGCTCGAGGACGGGAGGCTCGACTTCGCGGTCGCCATGGCGTACACGCGCGACGACCGGCTGCTGCGCTACCAGACGCGCGCGCTGCGCTTCGGTGTCGGGGGCGAGCGACTCTGGGTCGGTCTCGGCGCCTGGCTCGTCGCGGACGATCCCGCGCGCATCGCGCAGCAGGTCGCGCTCGCGCGCGCGGTCCAGCCCGCGGGCGTGGCGCTGTTCTCCTACGACGCGCTCGCGGCCAAGCCGGCGGCGCTCGAGGCGCTGACTCACCCGTGATCGCGCGCGCGGACCTCGACTACGCGTTGCCCCCGGAGCTGATCGCGCAGGAGCCCTGCACGCCCCGCGACGCGGCTCGCCTGCTCGTACTCGAGCGCGCGAGCGGGGCGCTCTCGGAGCTGCGCTTCTCCGACCTCGCGGACGCCGCGCGGCCCGAGGACTTGTTCGTCGTGAACGACACGCGCGTGCTGCCGGCGAAGCTGCGCGGCGCCAAACGGAGCGGCGGGAAGGCGGAGGCGCTCCTGCTCTCGCGCCGCCCCGACGGCGACTGGACGGCGCTGGTGAAGGCGCGCGGCCGACTCACTCCTGGACTCGAGCTGGTGTTCGGCGATCTCGTCGCCCGCGTCGTCGACGTGCTGCCCGGCGGCGCCTGCCGGCTCGCGCTCCTGGCGCCGAACGGCGTCGCTCCGGATGCCCTGCTCGACGCGCTCGGGGAGGCCCCGCTGCCGCCGTACATTCGCCGCGAGGCGCCGCGCGCCCGCGACCTCGCCGACTACCAGACGATCTTCGCGCGCGCCCCCGGCGCGGTCGCGGCGCCGACCGCCTCGCTGCACTTCAGCGAGGCGCTCGCGGCGCGGCTGCACATCGCGCGAGTGACTCTGCACGTCGGCCCCGGGACGTTCCGGCCGATCCGCGGCGAGCGGGTCGAGGAGCACATGCTCGACGCCGAGCGCTTCGCGGTCCCGGCCGAGGCCGCACGCGCGCTCGCCGAGACGCGGGCGCGCGGCGGGCGCGCGATCGCCGTCGGCACGACCGTCGTCCGCGCGCTCGAGACCACGGGCGGCGCCGCGGGCGAGGGAGAAACGAAGCTCCTGGTGCTCCCCGGTCACGAGTTCCGCGCGGTCGACTCGCTGATCACGAACTTCCACCTCCCCGGCTCGAGCCTGCTCGCGCTGGTGATGGCCTTCGCCGGCGTCGAGGCGACCCGGCGCGCCTACGCGCACGCGATCGAGCGGCGCTTCCGGTTCTACTCCTACGGGGACGCGCTGTG
>DATFUE010000249.1:0-4217 GCA_035261165.1 Myxococcota bacterium | reverse complement strand
CACGCGAGTTTTCGAGTCTCTCAGGTCCTGGGCCGTAGTCTACGCCGCTCCGGTGTGTCGCTGGCGAAACCCCCGCCAAGGGGCGCTCTGAATGTGGGAACTCGAGTTGCACAGGGAGCGCGGAGTCGCACCATGCTTCATGGTGCGGTCGCCGCAGCACGGGCTCGATAGTGAGCAGCGCAAGTGCGCGATACGTCGAATGTTCATGGTGAGCGCGGACGGGCTCGAACCGTCGACCGAGGGATTAAGAGTCCCTTGCTCTACCAACTGAGCTACGCGCCCGCGCGCATGATAGCGGGGTTTTCCCGGCCGGCGACCGAGGCTGGGGCGGCCCGTTTCGCGCGCGCTAGACTCCGCGCCCCATATGGAAAACCGCCAGCACGCGCGAGCGATTCGTTCCACTTCACTCGCCCTTCTGGCGCTCCAAGTCGTCGCGGTCGGCTGCGCGACCGTGCCGGCGCTGCCCAAAGCGGAAGCGCCGCTCAAGATCACGGGCGACGCGCTGACGCAGACGGGGCACCTGTACCTGTGGCCCGATCGGCTCGACCAGCGGATGCTGATCGGCGCGCTGGATGCGCTCGAGACGCACTTCGACCGCGTGCGCTTCGACGTCGACGCGAAGCGCGACGCGGGCGTGCTCCAGGTGAACGGCGCCTCCGTCCAGGTGCCGCTCGACCCGAAGTTCACGCCCGACGACTACCGCGACATCCTCGCGCGCTGCTTGCAGTTCACGGCGGAGCACCTCGACGACCCGATCGAGCCCGACGACGACCTCGAGCACATCGCGCTGCGCGGCGCGCTCGGGGCGCTCGACCGCTTCAGCACCATCTTCTCCGGCCGCGGGAGCGAGGACTTCAAGATCCGCTTCGAGGGCCGCTTGTCCGGAATCGGCGCGCGGCTCGGCCGGCGCGACGGCAACCTGATCGCGGTGCGCGTCTTCCCCGGCAGCCCGGCGGCGAAGGGCGGCATCAAGGATGGAGACGCGATCCTCACCATCGACGGCGATCCGACGCGCCCGCTCTCGGTCGAGGAAGCCGTCGACCGAATCCGCGGCCACGCGGACACGATCGTCGCGCTGGGCATCGAGCGCGGCGACGAGGCGAAGCAGAAGGTCGACGTGACCATCACCCGCGGCGAAGTGCTGATCCCGAGCGTCGAGTCACGCAAGGTCGAGGGCGTGGGTCACATCGGCTACGCGCAGGTCTACCAGGTGAGTCGCGAGACGGCGACCGAGTTCCGCGAGCGCGTCGCCGAGCTCGGCCCGCTCGACGGCCTCGTCATCGACATGCGCGGGAACACGGGCGGCAGCATGATCGCGGCGGCGCAGCTCGCGGATCTGTTCCTCGACTCACAGCTGATCGTGCGCACCGTCATGCGCCCCGATCTGCCGAGCGACCCGCGCGGCAGCCTGTTCGCGCACCCGCAGGTTCTGTACCGCTTTCCCGTCGTCATCCTGGTCGACGCGATGACCGCGTCCGCGGCGGAGATCATCTCGGGCGCGCTGCAAGCGCGGGGCGGAGTCACTCTGGTCGGGCAGAAGACCTTCGGAAAGGGCCTCGTGCAGCAGGTGCTCCCGCTCGAGGACGAGAACCTGCTGAAGCTGACGGTCGCGGAGTATCTGCTCTCGGGTGACCGCGCGATCAACGAGAAGGGCATTCCGCCCGACGTCGAGCTGTTTCCCGTCGCGAAGGCCTCGGTCGGCGCGCTGGCGAGCGTGCCCGCGGGCGCGATTCCCTACCTGCGCGGCGCCGCCGAAGACGACAAGTTTCCCGTCGAGGCCGGGGCGATCCTGTTGCGCGAGCCGCGCCCCCAGGCGCTGGTCGACGTGCGCAAGCTCGCGTACGCCGACATCACTCCCGAGCTCGAGAAGCTGGGCGTGCACTGGTCGGAGCGACTCGGCGCCGCGGCGGACCCCCTGCCCAAGGCGCTCGTGATCCGCGCCGAGTCGAAGGCGTTCCGCTCCGGCGAGGCGGGCAAGCTCACGCTCTCGGTCGCGAACCCGAACGACTTCGACCTCCCCGACGTGTGGCTCGCGCTCGCGGCGAACGCGGAGTATCTCGACAACCAGGTGGTCGGTCTGGGCACCTTGAAGGCGGGCGAGACCCGCGAGAGCGAGCTCGAGCTGACCCCGCCCGACGGTGTCTCGGTCGCGCACCACCCGATCGACGTGCTTGCGGCCAGCGGTGACCGGCCGCTGGGCAAGCAGCGGATCGTGCTCGAGGTGGCGTCGCGGCCCGCGGATCTCGAGATCGAGGTGAAGCGTCTCTCCGCGGACGAGGCGCGAGTCACGCTGACGAACAAGAGCTCCCACCCCGCGAGCTCGCTCACCATCGCGGTCCCGGGCGCGACGCGCTCGCTCGACAAGCTCGAGCCGGGCGCGACGGAGACGCTCGACCTGCCGCTGCCGGCTCAGCCGAAGACGATCGCGATCGCGCAGCTCGGCCCCTGGGCGCAGCGGCGCGTCGACGTGCCGATTCCCGAGGGCACCGCGCGCTACGTCCTGCCCGAGGTCGTGCTCGACGAGCGCGCGACCGACGTCGCCCTGCGCGCCCACTCGCCGCAGGGCCTGCGCGACGGCTGGATCGCGCTCGACGGCCAGAAGCGGGCGCTGGGCTCGTTCGACGGCAAGTCCGACGCCGAGCTGTCAGTGCCGATCGCCGCAGGCGAGCACGATCTGGTCGCGAAGGTCGAGACCGCCGACGGCGTCGCGATCTTCGATCTGCGGCACCTCACAAGAGAGTGAGCTGGCGCGGCGCGTCCGTGACTTCGTCGAAGTCCAGACCGAGCTGACTGAGCACCGCCTGCGCGATCGGACGCACGACCTTCTCGACGTAGTGCGCGCGATCGAGGTCGGGGGGCAGCTCGCCGTCGGGCTCGACCGGCTCTGGCCCGCCGCGCGTCTGCACGTAGAAGACGACCCGGCCCACCCCAGGGCCGGCCTTCCGCGCGGCTTCGACGTGCGGCGGCGTCGCGCCGGTGTAGCGCTCGACGGCGCCCTTGCGCAGCGCCTTGCGAATCACGAGCTCGCGATCGAGCCGGCCCGCGAGTAAGTCGGCGACGACCTCGTTCACGAACGGCGCCACCGACTCGTCGCGAAACAACCGCTCGAGCATGCCGCGCTGCAGGCGGCGCGCGAGCTCGGGCCAATCGCGGCGCACCGCCTCGAGCCCGACGACCTGCAGGCTCCCGTTCACCAGCCCCGCGTAGCGCTTCTTGCTGCCCTGCGTGCCGCCGCGCACGCTCGGCTGGAAGAAGCGCGCGTACACGCACTCGAGCTCGAGCTCGAGCTTGGGCTCGACGTCCCACTCGGCGCGGATAGCCGCGCAGAGCTCCTGCTGCACGCGCGCGCGCAGCCGCTCCGCTTCGCCGTAGGCGTGCTCGATCGAGAGCGAGGCGTCGACCTGCACGAACACGGAGTCGGTGTCGCCGTAGAGCACGCGCGCGCCCGCGTCCTCGAACGCGCGCCGCGTGCGCTCCAGCATGAGCCGGCCGAAGCTCGTGACCGCGTTCGCGACCTCGGGGTCGAAGAAGCGGCCGGAGGGCGCGCCGAGCACGCCGATCATCGCGTTCATCATGATCTTGATCGCCAGGTCCGCGTGGCGATCGCCGCGGCGCTTGGCCGACTCACGCCGCTCCGCGAAGCGCGCGAGCACGTCGGGCAGGATCGCGACGCTGCGCGAGAAGCGCGCGCCGTTGGGCGCCGTGATCGAGCGCGGGTCGTGCGCCGCGGCCGAGTGCGCGAGCGGGTCGAGATTGAAGGTGCGCATCAGGCTCGGATAGAGACTCTTGAAGTCGAAGACCGCCACGTTGCGAAACACGCCGGGGTGCGAGTCCATGACCGCGCCGCCCGAGACGCGTCCGGTCACGCGCTCGCGATCCACCGACGGAGCGACGCGCCCGCGCCGGCGCAGCTCGGGCAGATACAGGAGATCGAACGACGCGATGCTCGCGCCGACGCGATCGAGCTGCATGCCGGAGAGCAGGCTGCGCTCGACCGCCAGATCGAGCAGTGACTCCTTCGCGAGGATGTCGAGCACCAGCACGGCGTCCTCGCGGTTGTAGGCGACGAACGCGCGCGGGTCTTGCTGGTACAGGCGCAGGATCTCGGCGCCTCGCGCCCTGCCGGACGATGCGATGCGCTTGCCGCGGCCCAGCAGCGTGCGCGCGGCGGTCTCGAGCGAGAAGTCCTCGAGCGGGATGAACGCGTCGCGCACCAG
>DATFUE010000248.1:0-2631 GCA_035261165.1 Myxococcota bacterium | reverse complement strand
GACGAGATTCACAAGCGCGTCGCGCGCGGTGTTTCCCGCGCGGCCCGCGTTCAGCGCGTTGACGCGGAAGCCGAGCAGCTCGAGCTGCACCGCGACTTGATTCGGCCAGCGCAGGTCCTCCTGCACGACGAGACACTCCGTCGTCGAGCCACCCTGGAACGCCAGCGTGAACTCGGGGTCGGCGATGCGCTGCGTCGGCTCGATGTAGCCGCGCGCGTCCGTGCGGAAGCGGACCTTCGGCGGGTCGAGCTGCAGCGCGCTGCGATCGACCTCGCGGTTCACGCCCGCGTGCTGCGTGCGCAGGATCAACACGAGATCGGCTGACTCGTGCGCGAACGGGTTGGTCCACGCCAGGCGCAGGCCGGCCTCGTAGAGCGCGAGCGTCACGGCGATCGCCAGCAGCACGAGCGCGAGCTTGCGCACGCTCGCGACTCAGAGTGCCGGCGCAGAGCCCTCGAGCGGCTCGTTCAGCAGATAGCTGCGGTTCGAATACATGCGCCGGAAGCCGAGCCGCTCGTAGACCCGGCGCGCGGCGGCGTTCGCCTCGTCGCAGTAGAGGGTCACCACGTCGTGGCGCTCGAGCATGCGCGCGGCGATCGCGTGCATACCGCGCGTCGCGTGACCGCGGCCGCGCGCCCAGGGGGGCACGAACACCCCGCCGAGTTGCACCGCGGTCGCGCTGGCCGCGCCGACGTGCACCTGGAAGACGATCTGGCCGCGCACGCGCGATACCCACCAGCGGCCATCGCGCACGTCTCGGTGATGGCGTTCGCGAAAGCCCTTTTCGTCCGCCGCGTAGCGGTCGTCGCCGAGGTCCTCGCGGTGTTGCTGCGCGCTGTTCTCCGTGATCTCGTCGGCCTCGGCTTCGCGCGCGGGATCGACGCGCGCCAGGCGCGTGACGTCGGTGCTGCGCGCGAGGTCCTCCGCGCGCATCGCGAACACGGGCTCGCGCCGCGACCAGCGCAGCGCGGGCGCGTGCGGCGCGTACTTCTCCCAAAATGGCTCGGTCACGTCCTCGCTCCCGACGATGTGGCGCGGGCGCAGCCGGGCGCGCGCAGCCGCCTCCGCGAGCGGCGCGTGCGCAGCCGGGTCCTGCACCTCCAATGCGGTGCCGCCGAGCGGGCCGATCAGCAGAATGCCGAGCAAGCGTCCGCCGGATTCGTAGCCGAGGAAGCCCGGCGCGCGCCCGAGCGCGCCGGCGGAGACGACGTAGTCCAGAAACACGTTGCGCAGCGGCCGCGCGCGCAGCAGCGAGCGCGCGTCCGCGGTGTCGGCGAGAGTCAGCGGTCGAACCATCCCCTGCAGGGTAACATCGCCCGCCGATGAGCTGGAACGGACCCACGCTCGCGCCCGGCCGCGATGCAGACCTCGACCTGCTCGGGCTCGCGCGGCTGGTGCGGCGCGTGCTGCCGTTCCTCGGCGGATTGCGCCGACACCTCGTGGTGTTGGCGCTCGGCTCCGCGCTGCTCTTGCTCGTCGGCCTCGCGAGCTTCCTGATCCTCGCGCCCGCGCTGTGGAACGGCGTGCTGCAGGGCAAGGAGATCTCGCCGCTCGCGGTGCGGCTGCTCGGCCTCGACCCCGCGCAGCTCGGCGCGGGAGTGGCGCTCACTGCGGAGCTGCGGCGCGTGGCGGCGGCGCGGCTCACCTGGGTCATGGGTGGCATCGCGGTGGCGATCACCGCGGGCTCGATGTCGTTGATCTACTACGGCGTCTGGATCCTGCAGCGACTCAATCAGCTGCTGCGCATGCAGATCGTCGATCGGCTACAGGCGCTCTCGCTGCGCTTCCACGACCAGAGCCGCGTCGGGGACGCGATCTATCGCACGTATCAGGACAGCGCGATGGTGACTCAGGTCGTGCAGTCGTTCCTGCTCGTCCCGGCGTTCGCGCTGCTGCGCTTCGCCGTCGTCGCGCTCGCGCTCGCGGCCTTCTCGCCGCGCTTCGCCGTGGCGCTGCTGCTCTTGTGGGTTCCCCTCGGGCTCGCGGGCGCAGCCCTCGGCATGCGCCTGCGCGGGCGCTTCCGCCTGGCGCGCGCGTCGAACAGCGCGCTGACCTCGCAGATCCAGGAGAGTCTCTCGGGGATGCGCGTGATCAAGGCGTTCGGCCTGGAGGGCTTCGAGCAGGCGCGCTTCGACTCCGCGTCGCGCGCGGCGTTCGCGGGCGCGCGCGCGGCGCGCACCTGGGTCGCTGGCTTCGGCGTGGGTGTGTTCTGGCTGGTGGGCGCGACGATCATCGGCGCGACTCTGTTCGCGACGCTCGCCACGCGCGCGGGCACGCCGCTGTGGCTGGCCACCGTGGTCGAGCGACTCGACTTCGGCCGGGCGCGCGAGCTCCTGGTGAGCGCGGGCTTCGCGGTCTGGACGCTCGGCATGTACAACGCCTGGAAGGGCCTGTACGCCAACGGCGCGGACGGAGTCACGCAGGTGTTCCGCGTGTGGGTGAACGCGCAGGACATCGCGGTCGGGCTCGACCGCGCGTTCGAGTTACTCGAGCAGCAGCCGGAGGTAGCGGACGCGCCCGACGCGCGCCCCCTCGCGAGGCTCGAGAAGAGCATCGCGTTCCGCGACGTCTCGTTCGCGTACCGCGTGGATCGCCCGGCGCTGGTCGGCGTGGACTTCGAGGCGCCGGTCG
>DATFUE010000247.1:0-3214 GCA_035261165.1 Myxococcota bacterium | reverse complement strand
GATGCCGACCACGGCGACCAGCCCGCCCTTCGACCGCCCCTCGGACTGCGGGCCGGCAAGCAGCGCATCGTACGCCGCGCGCTTCGCGGGATCGGAAAGCGTTTCGTGCGCGATTCGCATCCGCGCTTCCCGCGGCGGATCGGGCACCGCGCTCACGTCGTCCATCTTCTTGCGGGAGGCGCGGTATGCCCGATCGATCTCGACGCCGGATGCGCCGTGGCCCAGACCCAGATCGTCGTAGAAGGTACGTCGCGGATTGGCCATCCGCGGCATTGTAGAGGTTCGCGCCCTCCTCAGCTCTGGAGCTTGCGCAGGAGCTGGTCGATGAGGTCGTCGCCCTTCAGCTTGTGGCGACGCACGAGCGCGGCGAGCTCGGCCTTCGGGAGCGCCTTGGCGTCGGAGCGCAGGAAGACCTCCGCGATGGCGCGCTGCACGTTGATCGACTTCGCTTCCGCGAACACCTGCGCGAGCTGCTCGAGGATCTCGCGGTCGGTGATGTTCAGGCGCGCGAGCGTCTCCAGCGCGCGAACCTGGGCGGCCTGCGACCCGCTTTGGGGAATTCCGGCGGCGATGGCGCGCAGCTCGCGCGCGTCGGCGACCGGGCGGTAGCGCAGGTACGCCTGGGCGATCCGCACGTCGCGCTCGTCGCTGGAGACGAGGGAGCGGACCACGCGCTCGTGCGCGTCGCGGCGGCCGAGACAGGCAAGCACCGCTGCATGGCTCACGCGCGAGTCGGGCGCGGTCGCGAGCGGCGAACGCGCGGCGGCGGCGTCGAGCGTGCCGCCGCTGTTCATCGAGCAGACCAGGTCCACTTCGGCATAGCCAATCACGTCGCGCGCGATAAGGTCGGAGGCGATGCGCACCTGCTCATCGCGTTCCTGCTCCTGCGTGAGCCAGCCCAGGGTGGCCGCGACCTTCACCATGCGAGCGCGCATCTCGGGACGTTCGCCGCGCGCACCCGCGAGGTAACGGTCGCGGACCGCGTCGTCGGCCGAAATCTGCGCGAGCGCCTGCGAGAACGCGCCGGAGTGACGCTCGTCGTCGGTGAGGAAGGCGAGGAAGTTCTCGATGCGCTCGAAGAATCCGCGCGCCTCGCCCATGTCGCGCTTCATCATCGCGTGGATGGCGGCGAGCTTCTGCCCCGCGCCCTCGCGCTCGTCGTAGAACCCGCACACCTGGCGCCGGTACGACATGCGCGCATCGCCGGGGCGCAATCCCGGGATCGACACCATGGAATTGCGCGAGAAAGTGGAGAGCAATCGCGAGCTCGTTCGCCCGGTGCCGATCTCGTTCGCGGCACCCGTGTCGAAGTACCGGTTCAGCAGCATCGCCGCGGTCGAGCCCACGGGCGCCGGCCCGGAGAAACCGTAGATGGCGGGCACGCCCGCGAAGAGCCTGCGCATGCGCTCGCGCCCGCTCTCGCCGTAGGCCGACGCGTATTTCGACGAGTCGGGATTGAGGCTCTCGCAGCCGAAGAGGTAGACCTCCTTCAGGTTCGCGAAAACACCAGGGCACGATTCACTGCACGAGGCGCGCTCGAGCTCGTCCATGCGCAGGTGCTCACGCGACTCGATCTTGTCGGAGTAGAAATCCTCGCCCGCATTGAAGTGCCCGGAGATCACGAGCGCGTCGCACTGCACCTTGCGCTCGCACGCCGAGCGCAGCCACTCGGGGCGTCCCTTCTCCACCAGCTCGACGAATTCGTAGTCGCCTTTCGGAAGGCGCGCGCGCATGGCCTCACGCTCGTCGGGCGAGTTCACCGTGATGGTGCAGATGGTCTTCTTCCCCGCGGCCGCGAACGGCGCCGCGACGGCGATCACGGCCAGAGCCAGGGCAGACATTGCTCGCATGCGCCGATTGTCGTCGCGCGCAAGCGACCGCGATGCCAGCGGCGGACCCAAATGCCGGTCGGCTGCCGCCTACAGCTTCAGGATGGGTTCAGCCGCGTGATGACCATATCGATGAGCGCGTCCTCGCGCAGGCGATCGCGCTTGAGACGCGCGGCGAGGGCGCGCGCGTCGATCGCGCCCAGGTCCGAGCGCAGGAACACTTCCGCGACCGCTCGCTGGACTTCCACCGAGCGCGCGCCGGAATAGAGGATCGCGAGCCTGTCGAGCACTTGCGCGTCGGACACGTGCTGGCGCGCGAGGGTCTCGATCGCGCGCACCTGGGCCGCCGAGGCCTTCATTCGCGCCACGCCGGCTGCGACGTCGCGCAGCTCCGCGGCATCGATGATGGGCCTGTGGCGCAGGAACGCCTGCGCCATGCGCACGTCGCCCTCGTCGGCGCTCGCGAGCGCCGCGAGCGCCTTCGCGCGGGCCGTCGCATCGCCCATGCATGCCCACGCGGCGTCGCGCGCCGGCGCCCGCGCGAGTGTGGCCACATTGAAGAGCCGCAGCTCCTTGGCGAGCGCGTCGTCCTTGTTCAGCGCGCAGATGAGGTCCACGTCGCCGAAGTCGATCGCATCGGCGGCCACCATGTCGCGGATGGTGCGCGCGAGCTCCATCCGGTGCGCGCTCTCGTCGAGCCAGCCGATGTCGCGCGCCACCGACGCCATCCGCACGCGCAGCGCCGGATCGCCCGTGGCGCGCACGAGCGAGAGATAGGAATCGCGCGCCGCCGCGTCCCTCGCCAGCGATTCGCGCGACGCGATGAAGGCTTCGCCCGCGCGGTCGTCCGCCGAAAGGCCGGCCAGGAATCTCTCCATGCGCTCGAACGCCATACGCGCCGACGGCATGTCGCCCGCGAGCTCGGCAGCGAGCCAGGCGAGCTTCTGCCCCGCGTCGATGCGCTCGTCGTGGTAACGGCACATCGGATCGGCTCCCGCGCCGGAAGCCACGGTCATGCTGGCGGGACCGAAGAGCCTGAGCAGTCGATCGCTGGGAACTCCGCTCGCGACGTCGGGGACGCCGCCCGCTTCGAAGAAGCGCTCGAGCATCGGTCCCGCGACACGCCCGTACGGTGCAAGCGACGAGAATCCATAGATCACGGGCACGCCGGGAAACAGGCGCCGCATCAGCTCGCGGTTCGGCTCGGCATCGCCGCTGGCGAGCCTCAACGGCTCGGGCTTCAGGCTGTCGCAGCCGAAGAGATACGCTTCCTTGAGCTTCGAGAACAGGCCGCACGAGCCGCTGCACTGCACGCGCTCGATCTCGTCCACCTTGAGCGTCTCGCGCGTCTCGGGTCGCGACGAATAGAACTCGCTGCCCGCGAA
>DATFUE010000246.1:0-2837 GCA_035261165.1 Myxococcota bacterium | reverse complement strand
TCGCGGCTCGTTGCTGCGCACTGAGCTTCTCCTCGTCACGCGCGTGCAGCTCCATCCGCTCCGCTAGCTCGGTGGCGAACGCAGCGAAACGCGCCAGCGGCGCCGGCTCGAAGTCGGCCCAGATGCGCGCGAGTGCGCGCTCCCGGTCGCGGCGCACCGTCTCCATCGCCGCGCGTCCCGCGCCGCTGAGCGAGTAGCGGCGTTGGCGCGCGTCGCCCTCCGCGATCTCCACCGCGATCAGCTTCTGATCGAGGAGCTGGCGGATCACCTTCGAGACCGCCGCGGCGGAGCGCGCGCAGCGCCGCGCGAACAGCGAGGGCATGAAGTCCTCGGCCGCGATCTGCTCCAGCACGCGCCACTGCGCCTCCGATAGACCGGCGGACTGCGCCAGCTGCGCGCGCCGCTGCGCGAACGCGTCGGCCAGGCGCTGCAGCGCGGCGAGCGCTTCGCGCAGGCTCGCGTCGGACTTGTCTTTGCTCGCCATCTCGATTATTAACCTAGGTAAATAATGACCTGGAGGCAATCATGAGCGCGCAGGGTGCGGACCTGGACACGAAGCTGCAGCGGCAGTTCGGCGCGGCGGCCGCGAACTACGCGGTGAGCGCCGTGCATGCGGGCGGCCCGACGCTCGACGCGCTCGTCGAGCGCGCCGCGCTGCGCGGCACCGAGCGCGTGCTCGACGTGGGCACCGGCGCCGGTCACACGGCGCTCGCGCTGGCGAAGCTCGCGGCCGAGGTGATCGCGCTCGACCTCACCGAGGAAATGCTGGCGACGGCGGCCCGGCTGGCGCGCGAGCGCGGGCTCGCGAACGTGTGGTTCCGGCGCGGGCGCGCCGAGGCGCTGCCCTTCGCGGACGCCTCGTTCGACCTGGTCACTTCGCGGCTGTGCGCGCATCACTACGCGGATCCGGCGGCGGCCACGCGCGAGGCGGCACGCGTCCTGAAGCCGGGCGGGCAGTATCTGCTCGTCGACTCGTTCTCGCCCGAGGACCCGGTGCAGGACACCTATCTCAACGCGATGGAAGTTCTGCGCGATCCCTCGCACGTGCGCAACTACAAGCTCTCGGAGTGGCGCGCGATGTTCGACGCCACGGGCCTCGAGGTCGAGGTCGGCCCGCGCTGGCCGGTGCGGCTCGAGTTCGACAGCTGGATCGCGCGGATCGGCACCCCCGCCCCGCTCGCCGCGGGGCTGCGCGCGCTCATGGATGCGGCGCCGAGCGAGGTGCGCGAGGCGCTCGCGATCGCACGCGAGACCGGGCACGACTGGTCGATCCCGATCGCGCTCGTCGCCGGGAGACGCCGCTAGGACGGGCCCTTGTATGATGGCCTGATGCTGGATGCGCTGAAGAAGGAAGTCTGCGCGTCGGTCGATCGGCTGGCGCACGAGCTGCTCGACGTCTCGCACGAGATCCACGCGCACCCGGAGCTCGCTTTCGAAGAGGTTCGCGCCGCGCGCCTGCTCACCGAGACGGCGCGCGGGCGCGGCCTCGATGCACGCCAAAGTGTGTATGGCCTCGAGACCGCGATCGAGGCGCGCATCGGCGACGCGGGCCCGACGGTGGCGCTGCTCTCGGAGTACGACGCGCTGCCGGGCATCGGGCACGCATGCGGGCACAACATCATCGCGACCACCGCGCTGGGCGCGGCGCTCGCGCTTGCGGAGCTGGGCGCGCGCTTGCCGGGGCGAGTGCGCTGGCTCGGCACGCCCGCGGAGGAACGCGGCGGGGGCAAGGAGCTGATGGCGCGAAACGGCGCCTTCGAGGGCGTCGACGCCGCGCTCATGGTGCACCCGGCGGGCTTGAACCTCGCGACCATGCCGTGTCTCGCGATCGCGGAGCTCGAGGCGACCTACTTCGGTGTCGCCTCGCACGCGTCGGCGATGCCGGAGCGCGGCGTGAATGCGCTCGACGCGATCGTCATCGCGTATCAGGCGGTCGGGGCGCTGCGCCAGCACATCCGCTCGACGGAGCGACTGCACGGCATCATCAGCGACGGCGGCCAGGCGCCGAACGTCGTGCCCGAGCGCGCGGCCGGCCGTTTCTACGTGCGTGCGGCGAACGCGGCCGAGCTCGCCGCGCTGAAGATCCGCGTCGAGGGCTGCTTTCGCGCCGGCGCCGACGCGACCGGCGCGCGCCTCGAGCTCGTCTGGGGCGCGGTCGACTACCTCGATCTCGACACCTCGTGGCCGCTCGCGAGGCGCTATCAGGCGAATGCGGAGCAGCTCGGCCGCGCCTTCTTCCCGTACGACAAGATCCCGCCCGGCGTTCAGGGCAGCACCGACATGGGCAACGTGAGTCAGCGCGTGCCGTCGATCCATCCGATGATCGCGTGCTCGCCGCCGAACGTCTCGATTCACAACGCCGAGTTCGCGAAGTGGGCGGCGTCGGAGCTCGGCGATAAAGCCGTGCTCGACGGCGCAAAGGCGCTCGCGATGACCGCCCTCGACTTCCTGTGCGACGCAGAGCTGCGCGCCGACGTCGCACGCTTGTTCGCCGCGACCGGGCGCTAGCTGGGCGAGCGTAGATCGATCTGACTCGCCGCCCGCGCGTCGCCGGCGCCTCCTCACCCGGCGGGTACGCCTGAGGTTCGTCGGCATCCGGCGAGCGCACGGGCTGCATCTCTTCGGATCCTGTGTCGCCGCCCGGACGGTGTCCGTCGCCGCTTCGGGGGTCCCCCCGAGTACGGGACCCCCCTCAGCCGGCTCCGGCCCCCGCCGGGCTCCCGCGGGGTTTGAGTGAGTGAGTGACAGAGCTTGGTCACTCCGAGTCTTCTCGATCCCGGTTAAGAACAACGCGATGGCGAGGCGAGAGCCGCCTCGAGCCGAGCCGGCAAGCGGCG
>DATFUE010000245.1:0-6101 GCA_035261165.1 Myxococcota bacterium | reverse complement strand
GCGGATGCTGCCGCCGGCCTGGGCGTAGACCTGGCTGCCGGAATAGGCCGTGTCGTCGCCGCCGATGGTCACGAGCATGGTGATGCCCAGGCGGTTCAGCACCTCGAGGACGTTGCGCATCAGCTCGGGCGGCTTGGTGGGGTTGGTGCGCGAGGTGCGCAGGATCGTCCCGCCGCGGAAGTGGAGCCGAGAGACGTCGCGGATCTCGAGCGGCTGAACGTGCTTCGTGTCGCCACGCGACAGCCACTCGAAGCCGTCGAGGATGCCGATCACGCGCGCGCCGCGGTTGCGCGCTTCGATCGTCGCCGCCGAGATCACCCCGTTGATTCCCGGCGCCGGCCCGCCGCCGACGAGCAGCGCGACCACCGGTCCAGAAGCATCGGCCATGATTCCGTTATGCCGCAGCGCGTTAGGGCGCACAAGGATTTGAGGCGAAGTACCATGAGACCGGATGAATGAGATCGAGCGCAAGCGGGCGGCGAACCTGTGGGAGCCGTTCGCGCGCAAGTTCCCCCCGGTCGCGAAGTCGTGTGAGTTCGCGGTGACCCCGGAGGTCGGTTTCGACGACATCGGCGGCCTCGAGGACGCGAAGGACGAGCTGCTCACGTACGCGTGCGCGGCGACCGAGCCCGAGATCTACGGCCGCTGGGGTACGTTCGCGCCGTCGGGGCTCCTGCTGATCGGACCGGAGGCGTCGGGGAAGTCACTGCTCGCGGCCGCCCTCGCCGGCCGGACCGAAACCCCGTTCCTCAAGATTCGCGTAGCGCGGCTCGCCCTCCAGCTGATGCACGCGGGTGGCAAGGCCGGAGAGGTGTTGAGCGGCTGGCACGACACGCTCGGCGAGATCAAGCGAGTCACCGCCTACTTCGACGAGCTCGACTTCGCGCACGACCCGTCGCTGGGCCTGCCGCGCATGGATCTGCCCACGACCCAGCTCTCCGACTTCCTGCTCGAGCTGATCGACGCGACCATGGAGGTCGCCGGCTCACTCACGGTCGGCGGCACGAGCCGCCCCGATACGCTCTCGCCGATCTACTTCCAGCCCGGGCGCTTCGAGCGGATCGTTTCCGTGACTCCGATCGTGCCGGGCGACGTGATCGCGGCGCTCGACATCCACGCAGCCGCGGCGGAGAAGCGCGCCGGCCGCAAGCTGTTCGCGAAGATCGACTGGCAGCGTGCGATCGAGCAGAACCGCGAGGCGCCGATCGGGAGCTGGGTGCAGCTCATGCACGCGGTGCTGCGCCGGAAGGCGCGCTGTGACGCCGCCGCCGAGGCGCCCGCCGAGGTCACGACGGAGGACGTGCTCGGCGAGGTCGATCGATTCAAGCGCGCGACCCTGCGGCTGCCCACGTCGAGCGGCCGCTATCTCTGACCGGCCCCGCGCGCTTCGAGGCGCGTCTCAGGCTGCGCCGTTTGCCGCGGCCGAGTACACCACGAGACGCGTGTAGAGCGTCTTCAAGCTGATGCCGAGTATCTCTGCGGCGCGCTTCTTGTCGCCGGCGAGCTGGTCGAGCGTCGCGAGGATGAGCCGGCGCTCGACCTCGGAGATCGACGCGCCGACTTCGACGCGCAGCACCGCGCTCGAGCCGGGTGATTGCGGGGTCGCGATCGTGTCGAGCGGCGGGAGGTCGTCGGGACCGATCGCCCGATCCGACAGAATCGCCGCGCGCTCGACCGCGTTGCGCAGCTCGCGCACGTTGCCCGGCCAGTTGAGCTCGAGCAGCCGCTGGTGCGCGGCTTCGGAGAAGCGCTTGTCACTCGACTCGCGCCGATTCACCTCGGAGAGGAAGTGCTCCGAGAGCAGGATCACGTCCATGCCGCGTTCTCGCAGCGGCGGCAGGTCGATCGGGAAGACGTTTAGCCGGTAGAGCAGGTCCTCGCGCAAGGTGCCTTCCCCGACGGCCGCCTTCGCGTCGCGGTTCGACGCCGCGATCACGCGCACGTCGACGGGGATCACCTCGGTCGATCCGACACGGTTCAGTGTACGAGTCTCGAGCACGCGCAGGAGCTTGACTTGCAGCTCGATCGGCATCTCGGTGATCTCGTCGAGAAACACGGTGCCGCCGTTCGCGCGCTCGAACAGCCCCACGTGCCGCCGCTCGGCGCCCGTGAAGCTGCCGCGCTCGTGGCCGAAGAGCTCGCTCTCGATCAGCGTGGGAGTCACCGCGCCGCAGTTGATCGCGACCATCGGCTGCTCGCGCCGGCGCGAGAGACCGTGCACGGTGTGCGCGACCAGCTCCTTGCCGGTCCCGCTCTGGCCGGTGACGAAGACGCTCGCTTCGGTGGGCGAGACGCGCGCGACCAGGTCGTAGACTTCCTGCATCGGCTTCGAGCGCCCGATCATCGGGCCGAAGCGGCCCAGCTCGCGCAGATCCTCGCGCAGGGACGCGACCTCGCGGCGCAGCGCGGTCTGGCGGCGCACGTGGGCGAGCACCGTCGCGAGGCGGCGCCGGTCGACGGGCTTCGTGAGGTAGTCGAGCGCGCCCTTCTGCAGGGCTTCGACCGCCGTGTCGACGCTCGCCTGGCCGGTGATCACGACGAAGGCGCAGCTCTGACCGATCGCCTCGTCGCGCGCGAGCTCGAGGCCCTCGCCGTCGGGAAGCGCTAGATCGACGAGCACCACGTCGCTCGAGCTGCGCGCCAGGAGCTCGCGCGCCCCGGCGAGTGACTCCGCTTGTCGCACGACGAACCCCTCGTGCTCGACGAGCTTCGCCAGGCTCTCGCGGAATTCTCCGTCGTCGTCGATGAGCAGCGCGGTCTGGGCGTCCATCAGCAACTCTCCTGTTCGCTTTCGGCCAAGCGATTGAGCTGAGTCCAGTAGCGGGCGGCGTCGGCGATCGCCGCGCCCGGACGCATCGCATCGGGCTCCTTCACCAGATAACTGTTTGCTCCGAGCTCGTACGAGCGCCGGATGTCGTCCGGCGAATTGGAGGAGGAGACGACCACGATCGGGATGCCGCGTGTCTCGGGCAGCCGGCGCAGCGCGCGCAACAGATCGAAGCCGTCGATGCGCGGCATGTGCAGGTCGAGGAAGATCACGTGCGGGCGCAGCGGCGCGTTGCCGAGGGCACCGCCCGCATGGAGCGCCTCCAGCGCCTCGAAGCCGTCGTTCGCGATGCGCACGTCGACGGGCACCTTCGCGCGCTCGAACGCGCGCAAGACGACGTAGATCTCGTCCCGATCGTCGTCGACCCACAGCAAGAGCGGATTCACTCCAGCGCCCCGGCGCCTGCGGGCAGCTCGAGGTAGACCCGCGCGCCGGCTTCCGGCTCGGATTCGGCCCAGGCGCGACCGCCGTGTCGCTCGGCGATGCGGCGCACCAGAGCGAGGCCGACGCCGGCCCCGGGGTATACACCGCGGGGGTTCAGCCGCGAGAACACGGTGAACAGCTTCCGCGCGAAGCGCGGATCGAAACCAACGCCGTTGTCGCGCACGCAGAGCACGATGGAATCGGCGTCGCCGGCCCAGCCGGAGATGGCGACATGGGCTTTCTCGCGCCCCGCGGAGAACTTGATCGCGTTCGCGAACAGCTCTTCGAGGGCGATGCTCAGCAGCGCCGCGTCGGCCGCCAGCTCCGGCAGGTCGCCGACCGCGAGCTCCGCCGGGCTGCCGCCCGGGCGCACCCCGTCGAACGCGGCACGCGCGAGCGACGCCAGGTCGAGTCGCTCGGCGCGCAACTCCGCCCGCTCGATGCTCGCCATGCGGGCCAGCGCGTCGAGCAGCGTGACGGCGGCATCCGCATTGCGCCGCAAGCGCGCGATGATCTCGTGCGCGTCCGCGTCGAGCTGAGAGGCGTAGTCGAGCTCCAGGATCGAGGCATAGTTCAGGACGGCGCCCAGCGGGGAGCGAAGCTCGTGCGATAGCGCCCCGTAGAGAGCCTCGAGCTCGGCGCTCACCGTGCCGGCCGGCGAACCCAGATCTTTGTCATCTCGCTGCACTTCACTCTCGATTCTACAAAGCTCCGCAGGTGCTGGCTCGGGGATCTTAGGAGCGCGCGAGCCAGAGGAAAAGTGTGATTCCTGCCACGCGAGCCATTTCCCGAGCAGCATCCGTGCCACGCGTGCGTAGTTGCGCGGGCGCGAGCTTCCGAGTGCATGCGCTGCGCGGCGCCATCGACGCCGCGCAGCGCCTCCCCAAGAGCGCGTCAGTCGGCGAGGGCGCTAGCACGCGAGTCGCTCGCCGAGCGCGGCACCGCGGGGAGTTCCCTCGGTCCAGTCATTGAGGCATCCCTTCCCGTACGGATTGAGGCGTCCCTTCCCGTACGGCGACCGAGCGGCCGCGCAACCGGTTGCGCAGCCAGGAGATCGCGACCCCGGTGGCGCCGAGCTGGAGTGCGGCGACCAAGACAAGGGCGCCGGCGTCGCCGAGACCAGCGCGCGTTCTCCAAGCCAAAGCCGCGAGCGCCGTGCACCAGAGCGCGGCCGCGACGACGCCGGCGCTGGTCGCGAGCGCGATCTCCAGGAGCTCGATCCGACGCCGATCGCGCAGCGCGCGCTGGACGTCGAGGCGAATCACTCGCGGCGCCCTCTGAGACGCCGGGGTCTTGATCAGGCGGAGCACCGGGCGGCGCGGCGGCGCCGCGGCAAGTGACTCTGCCACCAGACCTTCGGGGTCGACGATCATTCCAGGTGCGTAGGGCCCGGTACCTTCGTACATGGGTTCTCCTCGGCGTTCGCGAGGGGGTTCAGCAAGCGGCGTGCCTGCGCGGCGCGCGAACACCACCCGGAAGAGCCCTACGAGACACAGGCGGTGCCCGCGGATTCTACAAATCGGCGGCGATCGCGCTCTCGGGCGGGGCGGTCACTCTTCCTGTTCGTCGGGCTCGTCGGACGACTCACCATAGGAGGGATCTTCCTCCGCGGCTTTCGGCGCCTTCGTGGTCGGGACCGGGGTCGACTTCTTGAACTCTTCCTCGGCGCGCCGCTCGACCTTCTTGGCGACGTCGGGGTCGAACTCCTCCGTCGGGTCGCTGACGCCCAGTGCGTCGCGCGCGGCCTGGCGCGCCGCGGCGCGGCGATCGCGCCGGTTGTTTCTCTTCTCGAACTGCTCGCACTTCGGCGGGCCGCCTTCGGGGTCGGTCGCGCAGTTCCACTCGAAGCCCGGGTCGGGCGGCGGAAGCTGATTGCCGCGGTATTTGTTCGCCGCCGGCTCGTCGTGCTTCGCGCGGGGAGTCACTTGTGGGTTCGCCTCGACGCCCACGCCGCCGCCGTTCATGCCGGGCGCGTCGCCTTCATACGGGCGCGTGGCCGGCTCGGGTGCTCTGCGCGGGCTTTCGGGAGCGACCGGCGAGGGCGCGGCCGGTACGGCATCGTCGTCGGTGGGGGTGATCGTCACCCCGCTGCGTCGGCCGATCGCGTCGCGCATCGCCTTCTCGCGCTGCTTCGCGGGCACCTCGCTGGGGTCGGAAGCCGCGTGTACGACGCCGTGGTCGTCGGTCCAGACATAGGTCTGCGCGGCGGCAAGCCGCGCGCAGGCAGTGACCAGGAAGAACCCGAGACTCACACCGGTCGCGAATTGCGTAGCACGCATGGCACACGTATCGGTGTCACCGGCGGGCCTCTTTACGAAAGCCCCGCCGGTTCAGGCCGGGTTCGCCGCTGCGCAGCTTCGCGAGATTCCGGCGGCAACGGCGGGTCGGGTGCAGCCCACGCGCGAGTCCGCGCCCACAGCTGTTAGAGTCGAAGCGTGACGGATTTCGCCCTGCCCCAAGAGGTCGAGCAGCTGCGCCTCGAGGCGGCGCGGTTCGCGGCGCAGGAGCTGGCGCCGGCGGCGCGCGCGAGCGAGCGGGCGGGGCAGTGGTCGGGCGCGGTGCTGGACGTGCTGCAGAAGTTTGCGCTGCGCGAGGTGGACGTGCGGGTGGAGCTCGGCGGTCTCGGGGCGGGGTGTCTCGCGAAGGTCGTGTTGCTCGAGACACTCGCCGCGGGCGACGCGGGCGGGCTGGCGGCGGCGGATCAGCCGGAGATCGCCGCCGGTGCGCTGGCGGCCTGTCCGGATCTGGGTCTCGCGCGCAAGATTGCGGGCGCGTGTCTCGCAGGCGAGGCGCAGGCCGCGCTGGTGGTCGTCGATCCAGCGGGGCCGGCTTCGGCCGGGGTCGCCTGGGC
>DATFUE010000244.1:0-3725 GCA_035261165.1 Myxococcota bacterium | reverse complement strand
TCCAGCTCGTGATGCAGGACGAGGCGCGCCACGTCTCGTACGGCATGCAGCACTTGAAGTGGATCATGGACCACGCGCCCGAGCAGAAGGAGCAGCTGCACCGCGCGCTCGACGAGGGCGAGAACGTGACGATCAATCAGTTCGACGCCGCGCTCACCGAGTGCATGATCGTCCTGGCCGGCAAGGGCACCAAGCCCGAGCAGATCGCTGAGGGCGTGAAGATCGTCGGCAACATGCAGGCGAAGCAGATCACCGAGTACTTCCACCGCCTCGAGCGCGCCGGCTTCGCCGAGCGCATCGCCCGCTCCAAGTTCACGCCGATGATGGCCGACCTCGGAATCGGGCAGGGCGTGAAGGCGGCGCTCTAGCCCGGATCATCGGAGGGCGATAGCGCGCGACGCTGCGGAGCGGCAATCTCCGAGCGATGCGCTCGCGGCCCGTCGCGGACTTCCCCGTCTCTCGCCAGCCGGTCTGGCGCCTCGCCCTGCAAGAGACGCTCGCGTTCGCGGCGTCGGGTCTGTTGCTTCCCTTCGGGGCATCGTCGTCGCAGTGGCGCTCGCCGCGCCTGCGCGCGCAGCGCACGGTGGTGCTGGTCCACGGGTATCTCTCGAACCGCTCGGCGATGTTCCCGCTCGCGGCCTATCTGCGCGTGCGCGGCTTCGACCAGGTGCTCAGCTTCAACTATCCCTCGACTCAGGGCGTGGAGCGCGGGGCCCGAGAGCTGCGCGAGTTTCTGCGCCGGCGGGTTCGCGGCGGACGTATCGATCTCGTGTGTCACAGCCTCGGCGGCCTCGTCGCTCGCGCCTATCTGCAGGAGCTCGGCGGCGCGCGCCGGGTCGACCGCTGCATCACCCTGGGCACGCCGCACTCGGGCACCTACAACGCCTACTGGCTGACCTCGCGCGTGGGCGCCGAGCTGCGCCCGGACTCGCGCGTGCTCGCTCGCCTGCGCAAGTCGCGCGCCGCGGCGGCGCGCGTGCGCTTCACCTCGATCGTCGCCGGCTCCGACAACCTGGTGATCCCGCGTGTCTTCGCGAGACACGAACGCGTGGTGCATGTTCCCGACCTCGGTCACGTCGCGATGCTGTTCTCGCCCACCGTGCTGTCTCACGTCGTCGCTGCGCTGTCCGCCAGGGGGGCAAGCCCTGCTGTACATGGTCATTGAGCACTTCGACCCGGGCGCCGCGCCCGAGATCTACCGCCGCGCGCGCGAGCGCGGCCGCCAGCTCCCGCCCGGGCTCGAGTACGTCGACAGCTGGGTCGATCTAGAGTACCGCCGCTGCTTTCAGCTCATGCGCAGCGACGACCCCGCCCTGTTCGACGCCTGGATCGAGAGGTGGCGCGACCTCGCCCGCTTCGAAGTGATTCCCGTTCGCACCTCGGCCGAGGCGGCGAGACACGCCGCCGGCGAGCGATGAGGAACCTCCTGATCGTCTGCTTGCTGGTCGCGGGGCTCCTGACCGCATTGGCGCCCTCGGTCGTCGCGCTCGCACGCGACCACCCGCGCAAGTGGATGATCGTTGGAGTCAACGTCCTCCTGGGCCCGCTCGGGTTTTTGGTGGCGCTCAGCCTCTTGATCGCGTTTCCGGTGACGGAAACCGCCGTCGAGGAGTCCGAGCCGCAGCTCTGCACCGCCTGCGGAGCGAGCTACCGCGTCTCCGACTATCGACCCGACGCCGTCCGGATCCTGTGTTCGCGCTGCGGCGCAGAGCTGATTCGCGGACTGCCCTAGTTGCCCTCGAGTTGCCCTGGGGTGACCGGTCTCAGTCCGTACGCCTCCCAGACCGATCCAAGGATCGCGATGGAAGCGGCTCCAACTCCCGCGGGCTCGGCTCTGCGTGCGCTGCTCGTGCGGCTCGCGATCGTTGCGGCGGCGATCGCGGCGGGGCTCGCGCTGCAGCACGTCCTGAGCGCGCGGCTCGCGAGCATCGACGCGCTCGCAAAGACGGATCTGTTGGCCGCGCGAGCGGAGCTCGCGCGCATCTTCGAGATCGCGAGCGTCGCGGTCTTCGGCCTCACGGGCGCGGTCGGGGTGATGATCGTGCTCTCTTGTCGGCGCAGCCTGGCGCTGCAGCAGTTCCCCCCGCCGGGGAGATGGTCGTGGGGCAGCGCCCGCGCGGTCGTGACGGGCCCGCGAGCGCGAAGCCTGGCGCGAGTGGGGATGGCGCTCGGTGTGACTCTCGTCCTGGCGTCGGCCGCCGGCGGCGGGCTCATGTGGTACATGGCCCAAGTGCTGCGCGCGTGCCGCGCCGGAGTCAGTGCTACCTGATCAGCACGGGCCCCTGCGGAAAGCCCTCCGCGCTCACGCACATACCGAGGCTGCGCGCGTCGAGTGAGCGACCTGGCATCAGCGGTGGCGAGATCCACTGCACCCTCACGCACGGCGACCTTGGCAGCGGACAGCTCGGCACGACGAACGTGTCGTTGCTGCGGAGTACGCGCGTGCCGCGCAGCGACGTGCCGACCACGGCCGCGCCGTGCGGACAGACCAACGCCGTGTCCGTGGTGACGGGGTCCGGCTCGCGTGGCCCCTTGTCGTCGAACTCGTTCAGCTTGGCATGAGTCGGGCCGCCCGGGTCGACGCGGCCGTCGGCGCCGCTCCAGCCGAAGTGAGCGAGCTGGAATTTCTGGATCTTGTCGATCGTCTGCGGACCGCACAGACCGTCGACCTCGAGCTTGGGCAGTGGCCCACCCTGCGCGACCGGCACCTCGTTCAGCATGAGCTGAACCTTGATGACGTCGCCGAATTGATTTCTCCCACCCATCCGGCCCACGGAACCGCCCAGCGATCGCGCCATGGAGCCGATCGTACGCCCGCGGCGCGACGGAGACGTCGAGAAATCTCCGCGACGAACCCAGTAGGATCGAAGCCATGAAGTACATCTTGATGATGCAGTTCAAGCTGGGCGGGTGGGCGACGGGGAACGTCGCCAACTGGAGGGCCGAGGATGCCAAGGCGAATCGGGGGTTCCTCGACCGCTTGAACAAGGAGCTCGCCGAAGCGGGCGAGCTGGTGAGCGTCGTGGGCCTGGGCGGGCCGGAGGGGATGACCGTCGTGCAAGCACAAGCGGACGGCACCGCGTTCGTCACCGACGGGCCCTTCGCCGAGTCGAAGGAGTTTCTCGCCGGCTACTGGATCGTGGAGGTCGCCAGCCCCGAGCGCGCCCATGAGATCGCGGCACGCATTTCCGCTCTGCCCGGCCCGGGTGGCGCGCCCGCGAACCTGCCGGTCGAAGTACGGCCGGTGCTGAGAGCCGCGAGCGGCGACGCGTGACTCGCTAGCGCTTCGCCGCGAAGAGCGCGTTCAGCTCCGGGTGAGTCATTGCGCGCTCCTGCAGGAGGTCGTAGCGGCCCTCCTTCAGCAGCTGGAGCGCCGCGCGCTTGGCGAGACCGTAGGCGCTCTGCGTGATCGCCGAGCCCGCGCTCACGCGGCGCACGCCGAGTGACTGGAGCTCCGCGACCGGCGCCAGCCCCGGGACGATCAGGAGATTCAACGGCAGCGGCACGGCTGCGACGATCGCGCGGATGGCAGCCGGATCCGCCAGGGCAGGGACGAAGAAGCCGTCGGCGCCGGCGGCGAGATACTTCTTGCCGCGCGCGATCGCCTCCGCCTCGGCGCGCTCCGCTGGCACGAGGCGGCGCAGATAGACGTCGGTGCGCGCGTTCACGAACAGGTCCACCCCCTTCTTCTGCGCGGCGGCTTTCAGGGCGGCGAGCTTCGCGCA
>DATFUE010000243.1:0-6848 GCA_035261165.1 Myxococcota bacterium | reverse complement strand
GCGCCGAGCGCCACCAGCCCGAGCGCGGTCGGCAGTGACATCCCGTTGGCCAAGAGAGCCGGGGAGTTGTGGAGCACGGCGGCGCCGTCCGCGTACGCGAGCAGCGCGAGAAACGGAATGGCGACGCCGAACGCGCCGAACGCGACGCGGACGAGCGTCGCGTGGCGGCCCGCGAGCGCGGAGGCGCCGATCGAGACGCCGATGCAGATCACGCTGAGCGCAGTCATTGCCGCGGAAGCGCCGGGGTTGGCTGCGCCGGCGCCAGCGAACACGCGGTCGCCCAGAGAAGCGAGCTCCCGAGCGACACCGAGCTGGATCGCCCCCTCCAGCAAGGTCCAGAGGGACGGAGCCAGCGCGATCGCGGTGCAGATCCAAATCGCGCCATACCAGAGCCGCTCGGGCGAACGCAGGATTGCGGCGCGCGCGCTCGCGAGCGCGCCCGCGAGCGCGAGCAGCATCAGGGCAGTGACTGGAAGCAGCTGCGCAGCGCCCCAACCGACGCGGCGCAAGAGGAGGAGCTCGAGCTGCCAGCCGACGAGCGTGACGCCCGCGAGCGCGGCTGCGACCGCGGCGCCCGCCGCTGGCAAGAGCAGTGCGCGCCGACTGGAGCGCATGCTCGCAGTCACGATCTCCGCCGTGGGTAGACTCATCTTCCGCGCTAATCGGCTGCGCAGCGGCCACGCATGAAGCGCGTGCACTACCGAGATGAGCAGAAGGATCAGTGCGATCAGCGCGAGGCAGCTCAGGGCGCAGCGGCCAACACTCTTCCCGACGACGAGTCCAGATGGATGATCCAGAACGCCTCTGCATCCTCTTGGCTGACCATCGCGACGACGCCCACACCGGGAGAGAACAGGTAGTAGGCCATGTCTTGGGTGTGTGCGGGACCGATCTTGCCCTCGCAGGTGACTCGCATGACGATGGCCGGGTAGCTGCCCGCGGGCACAGTGACTTGGTACCTGCCGAGGTAGGCGTAGGTGCCGGTCAGCGAGCCGGCGTAGTCTTGGGCCGCGGGGTCATCGAGATAGTTCACCGATACGGTCTGGCTGAAGTTTCGCGACGACCCGGGCTTCATGCCCTTCAGCAGGAAGGGATTCGCCGGGGTCGTGATGACCACGACGCCTTCGTCCGAGTCCGTCACTGCCGTCATCATCAGGTCGCCGTCGACCGTGCTGCGCAGGAACCCAGCGAGCGAGGGCGAGAGCTGGAAGCGCCAAGCGGGATTTCCGCCCGGCCGCTTTCCCTTCTTGACGTCGAGAACTTGTGTCTCCCCGGCGTGCTTGCCCGAGGTGATCCGGTAGCTCGGCGCCTTCTCCTGCAGCGGGAAATACTGCGTTGGATCGTCGATCGGCTCGCTCGGCAGCGCTTTGCCGACCACGCCCGCGCCCAGCAGGGCATCCAGCTTCTGCTGATCCGCGGCCGGGAGCGGGAGCGCTGGACCCTCCGCGGACGCGGCACCAGCGATCGCCACGGACACCGCGAACGCGACGACGGCAACCCTCGAGACCAGGACCATCGATTTCTCCTCGGGCGCGGCGCGAAGAGCGCAGCCGAACCTGTAGCCCCGTGAAGTAGATCAGATTGCCGCGCACCGATGCATGTGTTCTGTATGCTTCGTATCCACAGCTCTGCGGAGGCAGCCGCATGTGTCGCAACATCAAGACCCTGTTCAACTTCGAGCCGCCGGTGACGGACGACGAGATCCGCGCGGCATCGCTGCAGTTCGTGCGCAAGCTCTCGGGCTTCAATCGGCCCTCGAAGGCAAACGAGGCCGCGTTCGAGCGGGCGGTCGACGACACCACGGCGGTGGCGCGCACGCTGCTTCATTCGCTGGTGACGACCTCCGCGCCGCGCGACCGCGAGACCGAAGCCGCGCGCGCCCGCAGTCGAGCCGCCGAGCGCTTCGGCCGCGCGCCGGTGTGATGACCCATCACTCGAAGCAGCGGGCCTTCGTTCCCGCCGCCGGCAGTGATTGGCTGTTGCCCTTCTACGATCCGTTCACGCGCCTGCTCGGCACCGAGTCTGCGCTGGAGCGCCTCGTCGACCAGGCGCAGCTCTCCGCGGGTCAGCGCGTGCTCGATCTTGGCTGCGGCACGGGCGCGCTCTGCCTGCTCGCCAAGCGCCGGCGGCCGGATCTCGAGATCGTCGGGCTCGACCCCGATGCGAAGGCGCTCGCCCGCGCGCGCCGCAAGGCGGAGCGCGGCGCGCTCGCGCTCCGCTTCGAGCAGGGTTTCGGCGACGCGCTGCCTTTCCCCGAGGCGAGCTTCGACCGCGTGCTCTCGTCGTTCATGTTCCACCACCTCGAGACCGCGCAGAAGCCGGCGGTACTGCGCGAGGTGCTGCGCGTGCTGCGGCCGGGCGGCGCCCTGCATCTCGTCGACTTCGGCGGTGTGGGTCACGGGCTCGGCGCGTTCCTCGCGCGGCTCGTGCACCGCGAGGAGAGTCTGCGCGCGAACACCGACGACGCCCTCACCACACTGATGCGCGCCGCCGGTTTTGCTGAAGCCGCGGAGACGCAGCAGCGCGGCTCGCGCTTCGGCCAGCTGATCTACTACCGCGCGAGCCTGGCATAATCGCGCTCATGAGCCGACTCACCCCGAAGCGTCCCGAAGAGCTGACCCCCGAACAGAGCGAGCGGCATGCCGAGGTCGCGAAGGTTCGCCCCGCGCGCGCCGACGGCCAGATCGGCGGCCCGTTCGATCCGTGGATTCGCAGCCCCGAGCTGTCGCGGCGCGCGATGGGTCTGGGGGACTTCATCTGGCAGCGCACCACGCTCGAGCGGCGGCTGATCGAGCTGGCGATCCTGGTCACCGGGCGTGCGTGGCGCAGCAACGTCGAGTGGGTCGCGCACGTGCGCCTGGCGCTCGAGTTCGGCGTGACTCAGGCGACGATCGACGAGATCTTCAAGGAGCGCCGGCCCGAGGGCGCGCCCGAGGACGAGTGCCTCGTCTACGACGTGACTCGCAGCCTGCACCAGACGCGCGACCTGCCGCTCGACCTGTACCAGCGAGCCGTCGCGCGCTTCGGCGAGCAGGGTCTCGTGGAGCTCGTCGGCGCGATCGGCTTCTACACGTTCGTGTCGATGACCCTGAACACCTTCGACGTGCCGATGCCGGGGGTCGAGCAGCCCTTCCCGCGCTAGCGAGTCAGTCGAGCGACCGGCGAGCCTCCGCGGCGAGCGAGCACCAGGGCGCCGATTCTCCGGGTCCATTCCATGATGGCTCTCCGCTCACAATCTGCACAACCGCGCCGACTTCCCCTCCATCATTTCCGCGCCGGTCAGGAGCTGGATCTGGAACGGTGTGAGCCTCAGCACGCCGTAGCCCGGGTCGGTGACTCCGGCGCGCCAGAAGAGCTGCGGGTCGTAGCCGATCGGCGGCGGCGTGCTCTTCAAGAGGTTCCAGATGCGCGCCTTGGTCGCCGCGTCGTCGCACCATTCGGCGCGCGCCTGAATCACCGCCGTGTCGTGCTGCGCGTCCCAGTACGCGAGCGCGACGTTCGGGTTCTTCGCCAGGTGCTTGGTCTTCAGGGTGTTGCGACCGGTGGCGATCCAGCCAGTCGCGCCTTCCCAGACGGGATGGAGGATGCGCGCGTATGGGCGGCCCTGGGTGTCCACCGTCGCGACGGTGCACCAGACGATGCGCCGCACGCGGTCGCTGAACTCCTTCTCGACGTCGGCGAAGCGGAGTGTCTTGCTCATGACACCATGATATCCAGCTCTGCGATACTGCTGGGGCGGAGGCACCAGCCGACATGGACCGATCGCTTGAAGCGAAGATCGCCGACGAGCTCGCGATCCGCGGCCTGGTCGCGCGCTATTGCCACGCGGTCGCGGAGCGCGACGATGCGGCATGGGCCGCGACCTGGGCGGACGACGGCGTCTGGGTGGTGCTTGGCCAGGAAGTGCGGGGGCGCGACGCCGTGCTCGAGCACTACCGCAAGCTGCTCTCGGCGGCGCGCTGGGTCGTCCAGGTCGCGACCGACGGCTGGATCGAGCTCGGGGGCGACTCGGCGAGCGGCCGGTGGCAGATCCGAGAGTCGATCCAGACCCAGGACGGGCGGGCCCTCTTGAACCTGGGTCAGTATCGCGATCGCTACGTCCGCGGCCCCGGCGGCGTCTGGCGCTTCGCGCGCCGCGAGCTCATCGGGAGTTACTTCGGCCCGCCCGACCTCTCGGCCGAGTCACGCCCGCCCGAAGGCTGGAAGCGCGGCTAGGTCACCGAGCATGCGGCGCCCCAGCCCGCGGTAGGGCTGGGACGCGATCAGCATGTCGGCCATCAGCCGGCGCGCGCGCCGGCTGCGCGAGGCGAGGGCGACCGCGAGGTCGACCGCCCGCGGCCGGTACAGCCGCCGCGCGAGGCGGGCGCAGGCCGCGAGCTCGCCGCCCGGGCCGGCCCGCCACCGTTCGGTGTAGAGCGCGGGCGCGCGCTCGGCGCCGACTTCGGAGAGCGCGTCGGCGAGCAGGCCGCCGGAGTCGAGCGCGTGTTGGATGCCTTCGCCGGTGATCGCGTCGTTCGCATTCGCGGCGTCGCCGACGAGCGCGAAGCGCCGCCCGGCGATCGGCCCGGCGCCCACGGGGATGCTCGCGGCGTAGGGCTCGCGGGCGAGTGACTCGCTGCCCGGGTAGCGGCGCGCGAGCAGCTCCTGCACGCGCGCGCGCAGCTCGGAGCCGTTCGCGCGCCCGACCGGCGCCGCGATCCCCACCGAAGCGTGATCGGGCCGCGGGAACACCCACAGGTAGCCGGCGAAGTCGGCGCTGAACTCCACCACGAGGTCGCGTTCGGGCAGGCCGAAGACGTGGAAGCCCGCGGTCGCGTAGCTTGCCGGCCCGCCGGGTCTTTCGCCGACGAGCGAGCGGCGCACGACGCTCGAAGCGCCGTCCGCGCCGACCGCGAAGTCGTGGCGCGCGCGCTCGCCGTCGAGCTCGAGCGTGACTCCCTCGGCGTCGGTCGCGACGCGGCGCACGCGCGCGGGGCGCAGCTCCGCGCCCGCCTTGCGCGCGCACTCGAGCAGGAGCGAGTCGAGCACGCGGCGCGAGAAGATCTCGATCGGCCGCGCGAGCGCGACCGAGACCTCGCCGCCGCGCGGCGCGACCATGCGCACGGCGTGCGCGGGGCGGCCGGCCGCGCGCAGCTCCTCGAGCTCCGGCCAGCGCGCGAAGGCGCCGGGGGTCACTCCGCCGCCGCAGGGCTTCTCGCGCGGATGGCTCGGGTCGTAGAGGGTGACTCGCTGCCCGGCGCGCGCGAGCCGCCACGCGCAGAACGAGCCGGCGGGCCCGGCGCCGACGACCGCCACGTCCATGGCGTCACATGTTCGTGTAGTCGGGGCCGTCGCCGCCCTCGGGGGTCGTCCAGGTGATGATCGCGTACGGGTCGGCGACGTCGCAGGTCTTGCAGTGCACGCAGTTCTCGTGGTGGATCACGAGCCGCTTGCGGCCGGGCCTGGCGTCGTCGGGGATCATCTCGTAGACGGCCGCCGGGCAGAAGCTCTCGCAGGGGTTGCCGTACTCCACGGCGCACTTCGTCGCACACACTTCGGTGTCGGCCACGTGCAGGTGGTGCGGCTGGTCGACCTCGTGCCGCGAGCCCGCGAGCGCCACCGCAGTGACTTTGTCGAAGGTGTACTTGTTGTCGTACTCGACCTTCTTCGCCTTCTCGCGCTCCTTGGGCGCGAGCTCGGAGAGCTTCTTCATGTGCTCGTGGTCCGGATGCGCGCGCACCATCTTCACGAGCCCGCGCCCACCGGTGATCATCGCCAGCGCCTGGCCGTTGACGAGCCACGGCAACTGCCGCAGCCAGCCGAGCCAGCGCGGCATCTTCTGCGCGTACTTGAACGAAGCGTGGAAGTTGCGCGCCTTCCAGTGCTCCTTCGCGAGCCAGCTCGCGTCCCAGCGCTGCTTGTAACTCGCGAGCGTCGCCTCGCCGTAGTCGTCCTTGCGGATCGCCTCGATCAGCGTCTCCGCGGCCATCAGTCCGCTCTTGATCCCGAGGTGCACGCCCTTCAAGCGCTCGCCGTTGCACGTCCCGGCCGAGTCACCCACGAGCAGCATGCCGTCGGCGTACAGCTTCGGGAACGAGAACCAGCCGCCGACGGGCATCGTCTTCGCGCCGTAGCGGATGCACTCGCCGCCGTCGAGCAGCTGCCGCATGCGCGGGTGCGTCTTCCAGCGCTGCATCAGATCGTGCGGATCGGTGTACGGGTTGTCGTAGTCGAGACCGGTGACGAAGCCGATCGAGACGCAGGAATCCTTCAGGTCGTAGATCCAGCCGCCGCCGAAGGTCGAGGGATCCTGCGGCCAGCCCATCGTGTGCACCACCCGCCCGGGCACGTGGTTCTCGGGCCGGACGCGCCAGATCTCCTTGATGCCGGTCTCGTACGCCTGCGGGTTCGGGCCGGCGAGGCCGAGCGTCTCGACCACCACCTTGGTGCACGAGCCGCGCGTTCCTTCGCCGAACACGACACACTTGGCGAAGATCTGCGGCCCGGGCTCGAACACGCTCTTGGGGTGCCCGTCCTTGTCGACCCCGCGGTCCTGCACCTGAACGCCGACTACGCGCTTGCCCTCGAAGAGAGGCTGCGAGGCGGGGAAGCCCGGGTAGATCTCGATCCCGCGCTCCTCGGCCTTGCTGCCGAGCCACCGGACGACGTCGGAGACCGAGATCGCGTAGTTCCCGTGGTTCACGAACGGCGGCGGAGTGACCGGGAGCTTCATCGCGCGCTTCGCCGACATGAACCAGGTCTCGTCGGTCGTGCACTGGTAATGGAACGGGAAGCCCTGCGCGACGAAGTCCGGCATGAGCTCGGCCATTCCGCGCGGATCCATCATCGCGCCCGAGAGCTGATGCGCG
>DATFUE010000242.1:0-2754 GCA_035261165.1 Myxococcota bacterium | reverse complement strand
GCCCGCGCGGTCGACGCAGGGGTGCCTGTGCTTGGGGCTCGCCTTCCGGGTCGAGCCGTCGGCGAAGTAGATCATCGTGTGCACGCGGCGCGTGCGCTGGGTCTGATTCGCGCGCGCGAGGTGAATCGTCATGCCGTGGTGGAACGCGACGTCGCCAGCCTGCACCGGCGCGAACTCCGGCGGCACGCCGCGCGCCTCCTCGCCTTTCTCGAGATCGAACCCCGCCTCGGTGAAGATGTTCGCGAACTTCCGCACGCCGAAGCGGTGCGAGCCGGGCACGTAGCCCATGCAGCCGGTCTCGTGGTCCGCGCCGTCGAAGGCGATCCACGCGGTGATCGTGTTCGCCTCCGCGAGCGGCCAGTACGGCTGATCGTGGTGCGGGTCGGTCGCCCGCCCGCCACCTTCCTTGTAGAGCGCCTGGTCGTGCCACAGGCGCAGGGCCGGCTGATCGAGGAGCTCGGCGGCGGTCTGCGCGATCTTCGCGTGGAAGGAGAGCGGCCGCACGTCCGCGAAGTCCTCCCACAGGTTGATGCACTGGCGGAACGACTGCTCGTAGCGCGAGCGCTCCTCGAGCGAACGCTGATCGTGGGCGCAGCGCGCGGCCACCGCGCGATCGACGGCCGCGCCGAAGCGCGCGATCTCGGCGGGCGCGAGCAGCTCGCGCACCACGAGATAGCCGCGCTCGTCGAAAAATTTGCGCTGCTCATCCGTCGTCAGGGGCATGACCCAGTATAATCCGCAGCCCGAGTGGATTCTCGGGAACGGAGTACCGACGATGGCCAAGAAGAAGACCGCGAAGCGCACCGGAAAGAAGGCGACGAGCGCGCGGAAGCCCGCACCGAAGAAGAGTGGCACGGCGGCGCCGGTCGATCCGATCGCAGCCGCGCTCGCGCGCAGACGCCTCGCGATGCTCAGCCGTTAGAGCGCCGCGGAGGGTGCGGCCGCGGCCTGCTCGCGCAGCTTCGCCAGGTCGTCGCGCAGCTTCGCGAGTCCGGTCTTCGGCGGCGACAGCGCGCCGCGCCGGGCTTCGCGCGCCAGCTCGAACATGCGCTTGCGCGCGCCCTCGATCGTGAAGCGCTCCGCGTAGAGCAGGTGCTTGATGGTGAGGATCGTCTCCAGATCTCGGCGCCGGTACATGCGCTGCTTGGAGCGCGACTTGGGCGGCGCCATCGCCTTGAACTCCGTCTCCCAGAAGCGCAGCACGTACGGCTCTACACCGATCAGTTTCGCGACCTCGCCGATCCGGAAGTAAGTCCGGTCGGGGATCTTGGTCATCTGCTTTTCCACGGCGTCGATCATCTAGCTACCCCCCTGTCTGCCTGGACTGCGCTCGCCCACCCGATGATCGCGTGGGCACCCTACCCACGCTCCGTCGCTTGCGTGCTCGGCTCGGGACGGCCCTCGCCTCGCGACCTCCCCTTCGGCGCGCTATTCGTCGTCGTCCTCGTCGTCGTCGGAGCCTTCGACTTCCTGGCCCTCGTTCAGAGCGTTCTTCAGCACCAGGCTCGGCTTGAAGGTGAGCACCCGCCGCGCTTCGAGCTGGATCTCCTCGCCGGTCTGCGGATTGCGTCCCTTGCGCGCGTTCTTCTCGCGCACGATGAAGTTCCCGAAGCCGGAGAACTTCACTTTCTCCCCGCCGACGAGCGCATCCTTGATCACGTCGAAGACCGTCTCCACGAGCTCGGCGGACTCCTTCTTGGAGAAGCCGACGCGTTCGTAGATCGTCTCGACGATGTCCGCCTTGGTCATGGAACCCCCTCCTGTCGCTTCCGACTCGCGACTCGATGACTCGCCGCGCCCCTAGCGCAGCTCGGCGCCAAACCGCTGACCGAGCAAGCTCACGATGCGGTCGGTCGTCTTCCCCACCTCTGCGTCCTGGAGCGTACGGTCCCCACGCTGAAACACCAGTCGGAAGGCGACGCTGACCTTCCCGGGCGGGACGCCCTTGCCCTCGTATCGGTCGAAGATGTCCGCGGACACGAGGATCTGGCCCGCGGCCTTCCGGATCGCGTCGAGCACCTCGCCTGCCGGCTGGCTCCGCTCGAGCAGCACCGCCAGGTCGCGGCGCACGGCGGGATACGGCGAAGGATCGCGGTAGCGCGGTGACTCGGGCGCCAGGCGGAGACACGCGTCCAGATCGAGCTCGAAGACCGCGCAGGGCGCGTCGATCTCGTAGGCCTGGGCGACCTCGGGGTGGAGGTCGCCAACCCGACACAGCACCGTGTCGCCGCGGCGCAGCTCGCCGCTCGCGCCCGGGTGGAGCCACGGCACGGACGTACCGGCGTGGAACGCCGTGGGGTGACCGAGCTCGCGCAGCACGGCCTCGGCGGCGCCCTTGGCCGCGAAGAACGGCGGCTGCGATGTCTGCGGGTCCCAGAGACTCGCGCGCGCGCCGGGGATCACGAGCCCCGCGGCGCGCAGCGGCTCCTCGGGAAGCTCGCTCGATTCGCGCGCGAGGAAGACCCGGCCGGCTTCGAAGACGCGGATGCGCTCGACCTGGCGCGCGAGGTTGCGGCTTGCCGCGTGGAGCACACCCGGCAGGATGGTGGTCGCGAGCTCCGAGCCCTGCCCCGGCATCGGGTTCTCGATGTGCACCACGCGGCGCAGCGGGTCGTCGGGCGGCAGGCGCAAGGCGTCGAGGTCGGCCGAGACCAGCGCCGGGAAGAGGCGCAGCTCGACCAGGCCGGCGCGGGCGAGTGACTCGCGCGCGCGGTCGAGCAGCGCGTACGCGGCGGGCCGGGTGACCGGTGAGAT
>DATFUE010000241.1:0-4178 GCA_035261165.1 Myxococcota bacterium | reverse complement strand
CCTTGCTCGTTCCCGACGGCATCGGCGACGTCTGTCAGTGCGGTGACTTGACGGGCGAAGGCGTCGTCGACGAAGGCGACGCGCAGAGCTACCGAAACCACCTCGCGGATCCGGACGGCCTGCCGCTCGTTGGCGCCGCCGCCGCGAAGTGCAGCGTCGCCGGCGGAAACCCGGCGGTGTGCGACCTGCTCGACGTCGTCATCACCCGGCGCGCGCTCGTCGGCGCCGGCCCGGGCATCGCGCAGGAGTGCTCCGCAGCTCTCCCCCACTGAGTGGGCCCGCGCGCTCCTCTTCAGAAACCGCTGAGCGTCGCGAAGCGGGCGCGGTGGTACGCGGCGTCACCGAAGCTGAGCTCCGCGACGCGGGCGCGCTTCAGGAAGAGACCGATCTCCTCCTCGTCGGTGACTCCGATGCCGCCGAAGATCTGCACGGCCTCGTTGCCGACCAGGTGGGCGGTGTCGGAGACCCGCGCCTTGGCGATCGACGCGAGCAGCGGCACGTCCGGACGCCTCTCGTCGATCGCGCGCAGCGCGTCGAGCACGATCGAGCGCGAGAGCTCGACCTCGGTGAACATGTTCGCGGCGCGGTGCTTCAGCGCCTGGAAGCTGCCGATCGGGACGCCGAACTGCTTGCGCGTCTTGAGATAGTGGACCGCGCGCTCGAAGGCCTCCGTGATCGTTCCCAGCATCTCGGCCGCGAAGCCGATCGTGGCCCGGTCGAGCACGGGATCGAGCACGTCCGCGCCGCGGCCGGCCTGACCGACCACCGCGGACCTGTCGACCTCCACGCCATCGAGCTCGATCAGCGCGGAGTTCCGCCCGTCGACCATCACCGTGCGAGTCACTTTCAGCCCGCGCGCGTTCCTCGGCACGAGGAACAGGCCGAGCCCATCGCGTTCGCCTGCCTTCCCCGCGCTGCGCGCGACGACGACGATCTGATCCGCGACGTGCCCGTCCTGGACGAATGTCTTCCTGCCGCTGAGCCTGTAGCCGTCGCGCGTGGCCTCCGCGCGCGTCGCCACCTGGTAGGGCGCGTGGTGCCCGCCCTCCTGCAGCGCGAGCGCGAGCACGACGTCGCCCTTCGCCACGGCCGCGAGCACGTCCTTCTGCTGCGTGCCGTTCCCGGAGAGGAGCAGCGCGTTCCCGCCGAGCAACACCGTCGAGACGAGCGGCGTGGCTGCCAAGCTGCGGCCGCACTCCTCGAGCACGATGCCGAGCTCCGCGTAGCCGAGCTCCGCGCCGCCGAACTCCTCCGGGAGGACGATGCCCGCCCAGCCGAGCTCCGCCATCTGCCTCCACAGGTCACGCGAGAAGCCCACCGGATCGCTCGAATCGCGCAGCCGCCGCAGCTCCTTCACCGGCGAGTGTTCGCCGATGAATTCGCGCGCCGTGTTGCGCAGCAGCTCTTGTTCCTCGGTGAGGGCGAGTGACATTGCAGTTGTTTCCTTTGGCTCAGTCCGGAAGACCGAGGACTCTCTTGGCGATGATGTTGAGCTGCACCTCGCTGGTTCCGCCTTCGATCGAGTTGCCCTTCGAGCGCAGCCACTCGCGCGTCGTCGCGAGCTCGCGCGGCTTGAAGCCCGCCCCTTCCCAGCCCAGCGCCTGGGTGCCCAGGATCTTCACCAGCAGCTCGTAGCGGCGCTTGTTCATCTCGGTGCCGTAGAGCTTGAACATGGACGAGGCGGCGCCGGGGCCCTGCCCCGCCTTCGCTTCCTCGGTCGAGCGGCGCACGGTCGTCATGAAGCAGCGCTGGTCCATCTGGTGCTGGGCGACCTGCTCGCGAATCAGGCCGTCGGCGATGCGCCCGCCTTCGTCGCCACAGTACTCCTTGGCCATCTGGTCGATCGACCCGCCGCCGCTGGCCGCGAGCCCGAAGCCCATCCCGCCGATCATCTCGCGCTCGTGCTGCAGCAGCTTCTTCGCGATCGTCCAGCCGCCGTTCACCTTCCCGATCAGGTTCTGCTTCGGGACCTTCACGTCCTGGAAGAACGTCTGGCAGAACGGCGAGCTGCCGCTGATCAGCTTGATCGGCGCGACCGAGACACCGGGGCTCTCCATGTCGAACAGGAGGAACGAGATGCCGTCGTGCTTCGGCGCGTTCGCGTCGGTGCGCACGAGACAGAAGATCCAGTCCGCGTAGTTCGCGTACGACGTCCAGATCTTCTGGCCGTTCACGAGGTAGTGGTCGCCCTTGTCCTCGGCGCGCGTCTGCAGGCCCGCGAGGTCCGAGCCCGCGCCCGGCTCGCTGTAGCCCTGGCACCAGCGGATCTCACCGCGCGTGATCTTGGGCAGGTGCTCGCGCTTCTGCTGCTCGTTGCCGTACTCGAGCAGCACGGGCCCGAGCATCGTGATGCCGAAGCTGATCAGTGCCGGGCGCGCGTGAATTCGGCGCAGCTCCTCGGCGAGCACGCGGGCCTCGCCGTTCGAGAGACCGCCGCCGCCGTATTCCTTCGGCCAGGTCGGGCACGTGTAGCCCTTCGCGGCCATGCGCTCGAGCCACAGCTTCTCATCGGGGTTCTCGTACTTCTTGTGCCGGCCGCCCCAGTTCGTCTCCTCTTCCGAGGCCATCGGCTTGCGCATCGAGGCCGGGCAGTTTCCTTCGAGCCACTTGGCCACGTCGGCGCGGAAGGCGTCGAGATTCTCCACGTGCGGTTCCCTCCAGGGGCCGCGAACCAGCGCGGCGCGCGCGTATCGTATGCGCGGCAGGCACTCCCCAGCAACCGGGTCCGAGTTGCTCGCGCGACCGGCTTTGGTTCTCATACGGCCTCATGCGGGCACTGCGGCGGTTGGTGGGTCTGGGCGACGACGTTCCCGACGAGGCGCGCGACACGGCGACGGTGCGGCGGATCGCGCGCGAGCTCGATGCGCTCCCGGCCGCGGAAGCGCGCTTTCTCGCGGCGTTCGCCTACGTGCTCGCGCGCGTGGCGCGCGCGGACCTCGAGATCTCGGGCGAAGAGACGGACGAGATGGTGAAGCTGGTGCGCGAGTACTCGACCTTGACCGAGGCCCAGGGCCTGCTCGTCGTGACGATGGCCAAGACGCAGGCGACGGCGCTGGCCGGGACCGAGAACTACCTGGTGACGCGCCAGTTCAGGGAGATGTCCAATCGCGCGCAGCGCGTGGACCTCTTGCGCTGCTTGTTCGCGGTCGCCGCGGCGGACAACAACATCTCCGTGGTCGAGAGCAGCGAGATCACGCTGATCGGTCAGGAGCTCGGCTTCACGGCGACGGAGATCGCGAGCGTCCGCGCCGCCTACCGCGATCAGCTCTCGGTGCTGAAGGACCTGCCCGAGTGACTGCACGCGCGGTGCTCTTCGACTTCGGCGGCACGCTGTACGACTACCGCTGCTTCGCGCGCGCCGAGGCCGAGAGCCTGTTGCAGCTCGCGCGCTGGGCGGGGATCGACGCGCCGGTCGAGGCGGTCGCGCGCGTGCACCGCGAGGCGATGAAGCGCGTCTTCGAGGACTACCGCGAGCGCACGTTCTACCTCCACCGCGACCTGTTCGGCGACGCCGTGCGCGCGACGCTCGCGAGCTTCGGCCAGTCGACGGACGGGGAAACACTGGCGCGCTACCGCCGCCTGCAGTGGGAGCTGCACGCGCGCGACTTCGCGCTGCGGCCGGGAGTGCGCGAGACACTCGCCGAGCTGCGCGCGCGCGGCCTTCACCTCGGCATGGTCTCGAACATCGACGATGACCAGCTCGATCACCTGCTCGAGATCGCCGGGGTGCGCAGCGACTTCAACGCGGTGCTCTCCAGCGAGCGCGCGCGCTCCTGCAAGCCGGCGCCCGCCATCTTCGCGCAGGCGCTTGCGAGCGCCGGCTGCGGGCCGGGCGAGGCGATCTTCGTCGGCGACTCGCTGTTCCACGACATCGGCGGCGCGAGCGCGCTGGGTCTGCGCTCCGTGCTCATTTGGCACCGCGAGGACCGCGAGCCACCCGACGGCGGACCGAGGCCGGATCACGTGATTCGCCGTTTCGACGAGCTGCTCGAGATCGCGCGTTGAGCTCCGCGCCGCGCGCGACAGCGATCGACGTCGCCAGCGCCGGCGAGGACGTGCCGCTGCTCGAAGGCATCCGCACGGCGCGCGCGATCCGGCGCCTGCGGCCCGACCCGGTGCCGCGCGAGCTGATCCGCAAGGTCTGCGAGGCGGGCACGTTCGCGCCCAGCGGCGGGGAC